>JAKLIU010000045.1 GCA_022709445.1 Spirochaetota bacterium
CCCCGCGCCCCCATTCTTCTCTGTGCCTCTGCGTCTCTGTGGTCTTCTTAAACTATTCCAGCTTGCCGGTGAACCAGAGGTACTTGGACTTGTCCACCTTTGAGATCATGCCGGCGTCGCCCACCACGATCCAGCTGATGGGGGCGCCCACCACGTAGGCCTTGACCGCGGCCACCACGTCCTCGGGGCTGATCGCGCGGACCTTGTCGATGAAGCGCAGGTACTCCAGGTGGTCGCCGAAGTAGAACAGGCTGGAGGCCAGCTGGCTGGCCATCTCCGCGTTGGTCTGCTGGTTGCCGAAGAACGCGTTGACGTACTTGGCCTTGTAGGCCTCGATGGTCTCGGCTATGGGCGCGTACTTGTCCGCGCCGCCCTTCAGGTTGAGGGTCTTGCCCGAGGCCAGGAGCGCGATGCTCTCGTCCACCCAGCCCTTCACCTCTCCCGGCTTCGAGGTCTTGTAGACCACCAGGGAGCCGTAGGGGTTGAAGAAGCCGTGGGCGTTGGACCACACGGAGTAGCAGGCGCCGTGGTCGGTGCGCACCACCGAGAAGAGCAGCTCGTTGAGCATGGAGTAGGCCAACTGCAGGGTGGCGAAGTCCGGGCTGGTCACTGCGGCGATAGGGTAGTCCCCGCGGACGTAGGCTATGCCCTTGGACTTGTCGAAGCGCTCCAGGTAGACCTCCGCCTTGGGCTCGAAGCGGGGCACCTCCGGGACGACGACGCCGGTCCTGGGCATCTTGCCGATCGTGGCCTCGAGGGAGGCCACCAGCTTGGCGGTGTCGAAGTTGCCCACGGCCACGATGGCCATGCGGTCGGCCTGCAGGAACTGCCGGTAGTAGGCCTTGACCTCGTCCAGGGTGATGGAGGACAGGGAAGCCACCGTCCCGGCGTAGTCGGCCGCGTAGGGGTGGCCGGCGAACATCTTCTCGTGGAGCCTGGACACGGCGAAGTTGTAGGGGTCGGCCATGCTCTTCTGGATGGTCACCTTGAAGTCGTTCTGCACCAGGTTGAACTGGGTGGACAGGAACGCCGGGTTCATGAGGCAGTCGGCGAAGACCGCGAACATCCCGTCCCAGTACTTGTCGATGGTGGACAGGTCGAAGGACGACCAGTCGTAGCCGGAGCTGGTGTAGCCGACGGCGCTGGACTTCTCGTACGCCAGTTTCTGGAGCTCGGCGTAGGGGTAGCGCTCGGAGCCGCGCGCCAGGAGGGCCAGGGTCAGGGCTTCGAGGCCGGCCTTCTCGGGGCTGACCATGGCGACGCCGCCCTTGTAGGCGACCTTCAGGCTGAACACGCGGTTGGCCGGGTTCTTCTTGACGATGACGGTGACGCCGTTGGACAGGACGCGCGTCTCGATGGTGGGCAAATTGGCGGCCATGTACGAGCCTGGCGTCGCGGGCAGTTTCCATGCCGAGACCGGCTGGGCGGGGAAGGCGTACGGGATGGGTTCGAACGCCTCGCTGGCCGCGGCCACGGCCTCGGGCTCCGCGACGGGAGCGGCGGGTTCGGGCGAGCCCACGCAGGCGGCGAGCGCGAAGGAGGCCAGCAGCGCGAGCAGGGCCAGGAGGGTCTTGTGCATCGATTCGGGTCGTTTCATTTCGCGGCCTCCCACCAGAACGCGTTCTCGGGCGTGACGGTGACGAAGCCGGCGGCCTCGAGCGACGCCTTCTCGGCGTAGTAGTCATCTGGATTGATGCGCAGGGACACCACCGCGACGTTCCTGGCAACGTAGGCGGTCAGGTAGGCGGCTATGTCCTTGGGCTCGACCTTCTTCATGTTGGGCACGTAGCCGAAGAAGTAGTCGGTGGACGCGACGGACCACCAGAAGGACAGGGTCTCTATGAATTTCTCCGGGGTCTCCAGGGACAGGATCTGCTCGTCCTCGAGCTTCTGCTTGACCACCCGGAAATCCTCGGCGGTGAAGTAGGCCGCGTCCTTGATCATCGCGGGAATCTCGGTCTCGGCCACCAGGCCCTTGAAGTGGACCTTGGCCCGGTCCGCCACCGGGGCCGTCGCGGCGTCGGTGAAGATGTAGGTTGAGAAGATCACCTGGCCGCCGTCGCGCTGGGTGTAGTAGTAGGCGTTGGTGTAGTCCTTGTCGTACAGGGCGGGGACCTTGTCGAAGACCGCCTGCTTGAAGCGGCCGTCCGGCTTCTGCAGGAGGTAGCCCCACACGTCGGCGGCGTAGGTGGAAGCCGGATCGGCGAGCACGTCCGGGCCGCGGTAGCGCATCTCCACGTAGCCTATGCCCTTGGGGAGGGACTCGTCGGGGTAGACCAGGTACCTGGTCTCGGCGAAGGCGGGGGTCGGATGGGCGGGGGCGGGAGACTTCCAGGGATCCGCCGCCTTTTTCCAGGAGCCGAACCACTTCTGGACCAGGGCCAGCACCTCTTCCGGCTTGACGTCGCCGCCCACGAAGATGGCCGCGTTGTTGGGCACGTAGTACGCGGACTGGATGGCCTTCATGGTGTCGACGGTGGCCGAGCGGATGATTTTCTCGTAGCCGCCGACGTCCCTGCGCCAGGGGTACTTCCCGAACAGCTGGGTGTCCACCGCGGACGAGAACACGTGGTCGGGATCCGACAGGAAGCCGTTGATCTCGTTGACCACCACGTCCTTCTCGGTCTCGAGCTCGCCCGGGTCGAAGAGCGGCTCGCGCACTGCCCAGGACCAGAACTCCAGGCCCTTGGAGGTGCTGTCGGACGGCACGGTGAAGTAGTAGGTCACGTACTCCGTGGAGGTGCCTCCGTTCCACTCGGCCACGCCCAGGTCGGTCATGGCGGCGGAGAACTCGGTCTCGGTCCGGTACTGCGAGTTGCCCTTGAAGAGCATGTGCTCGTAGAAATGGAACAGGCCGACGGATTCCGGGGTTTGGGTGATGGAACCGCAGCGGAAGGTGATCTGGATGCGGGTGAGCGGTACTGCGTGGTTTTCCAGCACGAACAGCTCGAGCCCGTTGTCCAGCTTGTAGCGGGTCAGGCCCTGGATGGGCGTGCCGTCCGCGTAGGCCGGCAGGGCGACGCACGCGATCAGGACGAGCGCGGCGATGATGGAACGTTTCACTTTTCGGGCCTCCTCGAGAACCGGCCGTCTCCCGGGGGAGTCCCCTCGCGGGGATCCGGGCCGTTCCGGTTCAGGTTTCAACGTCGGTCTGATGGAGCGCCGCCCCGCGGCGCCGTGTCGGCAACAGGGTAGGTCCGCAATTCCCTGTTGTCAAGTTTCGCGGTCAGTCCGCACGAGGTCCGTATCGCCGGGAGCGGAGCGGGTTAGCCGGTTCGGGCGCGCGAGGCTCGCCCGTTTTCATTTCAACGGGAGCATCTGTCAGCCATTGCGACGGGCTTGGCCCTCCGGGCCATACAATGGTATACCTCTGGCGGAGACCAGATGCCCGTATCCCTCTTGTACAGAGAAGCCATGCTCGCCCTGCGACCCGCTCTCGCCCGGGCCGCCGCGGCCGGACGCCTGTCGGCCATGACCCCGGCCCGTCCCGCGGACCCGCCGGATCGTCCCCCGGAGGCGCCAGCGCCGCGCGGAAGCCGCAGCCGGCGACCGAGGGCCACCCGCGCCCCGGAACCGGTTCCCGTCCCCGCCGATGGGCCGTTCTGGGAGGATTCCGGCGCGCCCGGGGCCTTGCCCGCGCTCCCGCCTTCCCCGAGACGGAAGGTCCTGCGCGCCCTGGCCTGGACGGGCCGGGCGATCCTCCACGCTCACCTGGCGTTCATCGCGACCACCTCGCTACTCGTCGCCATCTACGCCTTCGTGGACCCGCCGGTCACCGTGCTGGCCCTGTCCCGCAAGTACCTGGACGGCTGGACCATAACCCGGCCCCGCCCGGTCACCCTCGCCCAGGTGCCCAAGACCACCAGGCGCATGCTCGTTTCCATAGAGGACGGCAAGTTCTGGAACCATGCGGGCTTCGATCCGGAGGGGATCCGGCGGGCCCTGGCCATCAACAAGGATCTGGGCATACCCCTGGCCGGCGGCTCCACCCTGACCATGCAGACCGCCCGCACCCTCTTCCTGACCCCGGTCAAGAGCTACTTCAGGAAGTACCTGGAGGCGATCGTCACGCTGGAACTGGAACTGATCCTGAGCAAGGAGCGCATCCTGGAGCTCTATTTCTCGTGGGCGGAGTGGGGCAAGGGGATCTTCGGCATAGAGGCCGCCTCGCGCGCCTACTACAAGAAGGGCGTGGCGTCGCTGGGCCTGGACGAGTCGGCCCGCGTGCTGGCCATCCTGTCCTCGCCCATACGCTACTCGCCCTTCACGCTCGCCAAGCGGGGCCAACTCCGCCAGCGCTACGAGTACCTGATCAAGAAGTACGGCGGCTGAGGGCCAGCCTCGACGCGGCGGCCAGGGCGCGGTCCAGGGCGCCGGCGAAGGCCCGTGCCTCCCGCGGCCCGTAGCCTCGGCCCCTGTCCATGGGGGCGGCTATCCCGGCCTTGCGGAGCTCCTCGGCCCGGTCCCTGAGCGACAGCCGCTCGCGCACCGTGCCCGCGTCCCAGCTCTCCCCGCGGTCGTTGATGACCAGGAGGCCCGCCTCCACGGCCCGCGCGGCCAGCGGCAGGTCCCGGGTGACCAGGATGTCCCCGGGCAGGGCGGCGGCCAGCATCCTGTCGTCGGCCATCCCGTCCCCCGCGGCGACCAGCTCGGCGCGCAGGTTCTCGCCCGCGGGCAGGGGGATCTTCCGGTTGGAGACGAAGACGGCCTCGATGCCCGCGGACTCCCCGGCGGGCTTGCGGGTCCTGCGGCCTATCAGCTCCCTCGCTTCGCGGGGCAGGGAGTCGGCGTCCGCCCACACGGTCACGGCGCAGCCTCCATGCCCGGCCGGGCCCTGAACAGGGAGCCCTCGCCCCTGACCGAGTATTCTCCCTCGCAGGCGGGCACGAACAGCGAACGCCCGGGCGTCAGCTCCAGGCTCACCCCGTCGCTCCCGGCGACGTACAAAAGGCCCGAATTGCAGAAGAGTATCTCCGGCAAGCCGGGACGGCCTTCCGTGCGCACGGCACGCTTGCCGTCCGCAAAGTCCCTGCGGGAGAGCTGGAACTCCTCGGCGGGCGTCTCCCAGCATTCCCAGCCGTCCGGGCCGGGTACCGCGGCTCCGGGCAGCTTCCGCCCGGTGTCGAAGCTGAGCACCGACAGGAATTCCGGCAGGTCCAGGTGCTTGCGGCTCAGGCCGCCCCTGACGCGGTTGTCCGAGTTGGCCTCCAGCTCGATCGCGGCCCCGGAGAAGTACGCATGCGGCTCGCCTGGGGCGATGTACAGGCCCTGGCCCGGTTCCAGGGTGAACTGGTTCATGACCAGGGGCGCCAGTGCGCCGATGTCGCCGGGGAACCGGTCCATGAGCATGAGCACCCGCCCCAGGATGCTTTTCTGGACGGGACCGCAGGCCGCGCCCGAGCCGAACCCGGCGGTGCCGCCGCCGAGTATCCGCTCCATCCTGGCGCGCATGGCATGCAGGATCTCCGCCTTGCGGGCTTCCCGGGAGCTGACCATGGTATAGAAGAAGACGCTCAGCTCCAGCCTGCCCGGATTGGAGGCGAGCCTGCCGGCGAAGGATCTCCACGAGTCGGGGGCGACCAGCTTCAGGCAGGCCAAGGTCTCGTCGAGGTCCCGGAAACCGCACAGGCCCTCGAAGCGCGTCAGCGCGACTATGATTTCCGGCTTGCTGTTGGCGTCGCGGTAGTTGCGCTCCGGCGCGCCGGCGGGAATGAACAGGTGCTCCTCCCGCAACCAGCCGCGCTCGGCCTTGATGCCGGCTGGATGCGCGTGGATGGACAGGGGGCGGGCAACGGCCATCGCCTTGAGCAGGTAGGGCAGCCTTCCCGGCCAGCGATCGGCCGCCCGTACGCCCAGCATGCGGACCGGGTCGGAGGCCACCAGCTCGTCCAACCCGAGCTCCGGGCCCGTGCCCGCCGCCCGCACGCGGGACGGGGCGGCCGGATGGGCTCCCATCCAGAGCTCCGCCCAGGGCTCGCCGCCGGGGTTGTCCCTGCCCATGAGGGCGGGCAGGTAGGCTGAATCTCCCCAATCATATTTTTGGATGGCATTTTCCATCGAGTACAGGGCCATGCGGCAGTGTATATCCGCTCCGCTCCGTTGTGAAGGCCAAAGCGGAGGCTTCGTCGCCCTCAGCGGCCCAGGAAGTCCCGCAGGTCCGCGAGCACGCCGTCCAGCGGCTTGAACGAGGTCTTGGTCCCGGGCAGGGAATCGATGAACAGGCTGCCGTAGCGCTTCTTGAGGATGCGCGCGTCCAGGACCACCACCGCGCCCCGGTCGTCCGAGTGCCTGATCAGGCGCCCGAAACCCTGCTTGAAGCGGATGACGGCCTCCGGCAGGGAGAGGTCCATGAAGGAGTTCCCGCCCCGCCGTTCCACGGCCTCCGAGCGGGCGGCCTGGACCGGGTCGGTGGGCACGCGGAACGGCAGCTTGGTGATGACCACCAGCTGCAGTGTGTCTCCCGGGGCGTCCACGCCTTCCCAGAACGAATCGGTGGCGAACAGCACGCTGGATATGTCGTCCTTGAAGCGGTCCATGAGCCGGGAGCGCTCGTCGTCCCCCTGGCGGAACGCGCTGATGCCCAGGGCGTCCAGCCGCGGCTTGACCGCGTCCCAGGCAGCCCGGAGGCTGGCGTAGGAGGTGAACAGGATGAGCGCGTGACCGCCCGAGGCTTCCACCAGCCTTCCCACCGCGTCGTTGATCCAGCCCTGCCAGGACGCGTCGTCCGGGAAGGGCGCGTCGGCGGCCGCCCCCAGGAGGGCGTTCCGGTGGTAGGGGAAGGGGGAGGGGAACTCCTCGCAGAGCGAGGCCTGGTCGGAGCGCGACAGGCCCACGCGGTCCTTCCAGAAGGAGAAGGATCCGCCCACGGAGAGCGTGGCGGACAGGCAGATCACCGAGCGGAAGGGCTCGAAGACCGCCTGGTCCATGATGGGGCCGATGTCCAGGGGCGTCACGTAGAAGCGGGAGAACGCGTCGCCCTGGGCGGTCTTGGCGCGATCGATCCAGTAGACGTTTTCCGGGTCGTCCTCCCAGTCGCGCCACTTGGCGCACACGGACGCGGCGTCCGTCAGTCGCTTGAGGGCCATGGCGGCCTCCTGGACCGGCTGCTCCTCCTGCGATTCGTCGGGCACCGCGTCGATCGCGTCCTTGAGGAGCTCCGACAGGGCCAAGAGGGACCGTTCCAGGGCGCCCACGCAGGCGAGCGCGGTCCCGGCGGCAGGCTTTGCCGCGGGCGTCAGGCGCCAGTTCATGCGGTCGCCCACCAGCTCCAGCCCCGCCAGGTCTGCCGCCTCCATGGCCGCCCGCACCGCGTCCGAGGCGTCGGGGAAGTTCTTGAGCACCCCCGGCGGGAGGTTCCTGATGTTCTGGAGCTTGGTGACGATCCCGAACTTGCGCCCGCGCCGTTCCCGGTAGAGCTTGCCCAGCTGCTTGAGCACGGAGAAGCGGGCCAGCTCCCAGGACAGGAAGCTGGTGGCGCTGGATTCCAGCGCGTGAGCCTCGTCGAAGATGAGCATGTTGAAGGGGGGCAATACCGCGGTCGCCTCGTAGCCGAACCCGGCCGCCCGGGTGGCGATGTCCGCGAACAGCACGTGGTGGTTGACCGCCAGGAGGTCGGCGTCCGCCGCGTCGCGCTTCATCTTCAGCACGAAGCAGCGCTCCCTGAACGGGCAGCGCATCCCCAGGCAGTCGTCGGGCTCGGAGGCCACGCGGGTCCAGGTGGCGTCGTCCGGCCAGAACGACAGGTCCGCCCGGTCCCCCGACGCGCTGGTTTCCGCCCACGCGGCTATGCGCCTGAGCGGGTGGTCGTCGCCGGCGAAGAGGCCTTCCTCGTCCAGGGCCTCCTGCATGCGGTTGACGCACAGGTAGTTGCCCCGGCCCTTGACCAGCACCGCCTTGAGCTTCTTCTTGAAGATGGCCGCCACCCGGGGGATGTCCTTGTCCATCAGCTGGCGCTGCAGGTTGATGGTGGCGGTGGACACGACGACCCGCTCCCCGTTCCTGGCCGCCCAGGCGAAGGCCGGCACCAGGTAGGCGAAGGACTTGCCCACGCCCGTCCCGGCCTCGGCGGCCAGCACGTAGCCCTCGTTCATGGCGCGGGCGACGGACTTGACCAGGTCCACCTGGCTGGGCCGGCTCTCGAAGCCGGGCATGCGGGCGGCCAGCTTGCCGCCCGGTTCCAGCACGGCGGCCAGCTGGTCCCCGTCTATGGCCACCAGCGCGCGGGCGCGCACCGGCTCGGCCACCACGTAGACCTCCGTGACGTCCTGGTCCACGATGTAGGAACCCACCCCGTTGGCCCCGGCGCGCGAGGCCACCGCCAGGTCGGCGTCGCTGGGCGTGAGCATCCCGGACGGGTGGTTGTGGATGAGCACGTCGCCCCGGTCCAGGAAGCCCTCCAGGGCGGGCACGCTGGACCGGGCGCCCCGGGCGGCCACGGTCAGCTCCGCGACCAGGCCCTTGTCGTCCAGCTTGCCCGCGGCGAAGACCTCGTTGCCGCCGGCGTCCGCTATGGCCTCCCGCAGGGACGCGGCCGCCCCGGCGGTGAATCGTTCCAGCGCGCGCACGGGCGCCCGTCCCCCGCCCTCAGAGAGCGGCGAGGACGGACAGGACCAGCGCCTTGAGCTCGGC
The DNA here is from genome assembly GCA_022709445.1 of Spirochaetota bacterium. Taxonomy (GTDB): domain Bacteria; phylum Spirochaetota; class Spirochaetia; order Treponematales; family UBA12059; genus JAKLIU01. The sequence continues at coordinate 8,629 of JAKLIU010000045.1, forward strand.
CTCCACGCGCTTGCCCACGGCCACCACCTCGGCGTGGTCCAGGGGCTCGTCGGTGATGCCGGCGGCCATGTTGGTCACGCAGGAGATGCCGGCGACGCGCATGCCCAGGTAGCGCGCCGCGATGGCCTCCGGGACCGTGGACATGCCCACCAGGTCCGCGCCCATGATGCCCGCCATGCGCACCTCGGCCGGCGTCTCGTAGGAGGGGCCGGTGAAGGCGGCGTACACGCCCTCCTTGAGGGGCCTGGAGGCGCGGGACTTGACCAGCTCGCGCAGCTCGGGCGTGTAGGTGGTGCCCATGTCGAAGAAGCGGTTGCCCAGGGGCGTGCCGTCCGCGGCCGCCGGATTGGGACCGATGAAGGGGTTGGAGCCCATCAGGTTGATGTGGTCCCTGATGATCACCAGGTCGCCGGGCGCGTAGGAGCGGTTGACGCCGCCGGCGGCGTTGGTCAGGATGACCGTCTTCACGCCTATCGCCCTGAGCACGAAGATGGGCAGGACCACGTCGTCCCAGGGATGTCCCTCGTAGTAGTGGAAGCGCCCGGCCATGATGGCGTGCCGTTCCGACAGGCAGAGCGTGCCCTTGTGGCCCTGCACGGTGGGGCGGGGGAATTCGGGGATCTCGGAGAATGGCAGCTCCCGGTATCCCAGCCCTTCGACGATGCCGGAGAGGCCGGATCCCAGGATCACGGCGGATTCCGGCCGGTAGGAGGCCGGGATGGCCGCGGCGGCGCGGGCCACGCGGTCGGCAAAACCTGCTTTCATGGTGAACTCCTCAAACGCATCCAGAATATCCGATCGCGGACCGTTGCGCCAGCTCGACGGGCGCAGGCGGCCGAGTATAGGAAGAAAACGCCCGGCGCGCAACGAGGGCAGCTACGGTTTCAGGACGATCCTGCCGAAAATCAATGGGACTCCGCTTGCCCGGAGGCCGGGGTACCCGGGGCCGGGCATGGCGCAACCACGCGCCGGCGTCATATACTGCACGGGAAAGCGATGACCGTAGGACAGAAAGCGTCGATCAGCCTGCTCGCCTCAACGATACTCGCCGCGGCCTTCGCGGTGGTTTCGTATTCCGGGCTGTTCCGGGCGATCGAAACCGGCTTCTACGACCCGCGCGCCCGGAGGGAGGTCGACGCCTCCCTGGACGCCATCGCCGCCGCCGAGGCCTCCTACCAGGCAGTCCTCCTGGAGCGCTTCTCCGCGGTCATCTCCATGGATTCCTTCAGGCGCAGCTTCCTGTCCAACCAGGCCTTCGAAGACAGCCAGGCGCGGCTGAACGCGCTGGGGCTCCTGGCGGAGCGCACCACGGGATTCCGCGGGGCTCGCTTCGTGGACCTGGACGGCAAGCGCATCCATTTCAGCACCTTCCCCGCGGACATCGCCAGGGAAGAGCCCCTGCGCATCGTCTACCGCGACTACGGGAACGAGGGCGACCCGGCCTGGTCCGCCCTGGGCGTGTCCGAGGGCGCGGCCCCCGCCGTCAACCTGCTCGGCGGCAGCCGCGAGTTCGTCTACCGCTTCCCGTTCTCCGACGGACTGGGCGTCCATCGCGGCACGGCCCTCTTCTACGTGTCCCTGCAGGGCATGCTCGAGCACCTGGTGCGGGAGCGCCTCGTCGGGCTGGGCGACGACCTGGCCGCGGTCGGGGATGACGGGCTGCTCCTCGGCCTGCCCGCCTGGGCCGGTCCGGACTTCAGCGCCCGCGTCGGGGAACTCTGGTCGTCGGGCCCCAACGCCGAGCCGCTCCCCGTCGGCCAGTCCGCCGGTTCCGAGGCCTTCGTGCTCTTCTCCCGCCGGGCGACCGCCGGCGTCCTGGGGCGCCTGGTCCCCGCCTCGTTCTTCGAATTCCCGGAGCC
>JAKLIU010000450.1 GCA_022709445.1 Spirochaetota bacterium
CTGGTAGCCGTCCAGGCAGGTAACGACGCTGGCCGCCTCCCCGGGGATGTTGATGAGGATGGAGGTCGTCGAGCCCCCGTACTGGGCGCCGTAGTAGATCCCCGCCAGCATGATCAAGGCCGACACGGGCGGCGGTTCCATAACGATCGACCTGGCGGCGACCACCGGCTCGTCACGCGAGATCCTGGGCGTCTTCCTGGAGACCCCGGGCGTCTACAACGAGATCATCGCGCACTCGGTGGGCACCGCGTACTTCGACAAGGGCGTGGAGACCATCTTCGAGATCGGCGGACAGGACGCCAAGTACGTGCTCCTCAAGAACGGCGTGCCCATCGACTACGCCATGAACGAGGCCTGTTCCGCCGGCACCGGCAGCTTCCTGGAGGAATCCTCCTCCGGCGACCTGTCGATCCACAGCGCCAAGGACATCGGTCCCATCGCCCTCCAGGCGGACGCCCCGCTCAAGTTCGGCGAGCACTGCTCGGCATTCATCAACTCGGACATCCGCAAGGCCGTCCAGCAGGGCGCCACCCGCGAGAACATCACCGCGGGCATCGTGGTGTCCATCGTGGCCAACTACCTCAACCGCGTGGTGGGCAACCGCACCATCGGCGGCAAGGTCTTCCTGCAGGGCGGCGTCGCCAAGAACGTCGCCGTGCCGCTGGCCTTCGCCATGATGCTGGACAAGGAAATCCTGGTGCCGCCCTCGCCCGAGCTGATGGGCTGCTTCGGCGTGGCCCTCCTGGCCAAGCGCAAGCGCGAGGAAGGCCTTCTGGACGACGCGGCGGTGGACCTGGACGCCCTGATCGGCCGCGAGATCGGCTACGAGCGCGTGTTCACCTGCAAGGCCTGCGACAACCTGTGCGAGATCCGCAACCTGGAGGTGGAGGGCCACCGCTACCCGTTCGGTGGACGCTGCTCCAAGTACACCAACCAGCGCAAGAAGAAGAAGGTC
>JAKLIU010000451.1 GCA_022709445.1 Spirochaetota bacterium
CGAGGCCGGGCGCATGGACATCGAGCGCCATCCCTTCGATCTGCGCGAGTGCGTGGAGAGCGCGCTCGAACTGATCGGCCCGCGCGCAGCCGAGAAGCACCTGGACATCGCCTACGTCTTCGAGGGCGAGGTGCCGCCGGCGCTCGACGGCGACGTCACCCGCCTGCGCCAGATCCTGCTCAACCTGCTCTCCAACTCGGTCAAGTTCACCGACCAGGGCGAGGTGGTGCTCAGCGTGCGGCTCGAGGGCGACGAGCAGACCGGCCAGGGCAGCCACCTGCACTTCACGGTGCGCGACACCGGCATCGGCCTGACCGAGGCGGGCCTGTCGCGCCTGTTCCAGAAGTTCAGCCAGGCCGACAGCAGCACCACCCGCAAGTACGGCGGCACGGGCCTGGGCCTGGCCATCAGCAAGCTGCTGGCCGAGCTCATGGGCGGCACCATGTGGGCCGAGAGCGCCGGCCCGGGCCAGGGCAGCAGCTTCCACTTCACCATCCGGGCGGTGCCGGCCGCGCTGCCGCAGGGCGCGCGGCGCGACTTCATCGGCCAGCAGCCGCAGTTGACAGGCAAGCGCATCCTGGTGGTCGACGACAACGCCACCAACCGGCGCATCCTGGCGCTGCAGACCGCCAAGTGGGGCATGGTGGTGCACGACACCGAGTTCCCCGCGCAGGCGCTGCAGATGCTCGGCGCCCAGGCCTACGACCTGGCGATCATCGACATGCACATGCCCGGCATGGACGGGCTGGAACTGGCACGCGCCATCCGCACGGTGGCGCCCACGCTGCCGCTGGTGCTGTTCAGCAGCCTGGGCCGCAAGGAGGCGGGCGATGGCGAGGGCCTGTTCAAAGCCT
>JAKLIU010000452.1 GCA_022709445.1 Spirochaetota bacterium
CCGAAGACTGAAAGATTCACAGAAAGAAAAAACCAGCTGTGCTCGCACCTGTCCCCTTCCGGGTGAGGTGCTTGCCGGCATCGTTCCCGTCTCGCGACGGGCCCGTCTTGCGACGGGACCTGCCATACAGGCAGGCTTTCTTGTCTTCCTGGCAGGCCTTGCGGCCTGCCTCCGTGCGTCTCCGTGAGAAGACGCACGTCTTGCTTCTCCCATCCCTTATGCCTGTGAATGAACTCTCGGGGTTTCAGCCAGCAACTATCGTGCCAACCGTCTGCCCGGCTGCGCGTTCCGCAGCATTCTCGCCTCTCGCAAGGCGCGGCGCACTTTATAGCGCCTTTCCCAAGTTATGTCAAGCGATTTTTGAGGCCGCCCGATCTATTTAATTATTCCTGCCACCGGTCCGTCACCTCAGCGCAGCGCGCTTCAGCACGACTTCCGCGTCCCAACGCGACTGCCCGGGGGCGAGGGAGACCTTACCCGAACGCCCGGCGGCGTGTCAATCGACTTTTTGCCGAATTCGCACAGGATTTCAATCAAATTCAATCAAGCGCAGTAAAACGTCAACCGCTTCGGCAAAACCGTAACCAAAGGGCTTCATGGTCACGAATTTCGGCGGATACTGGATCAGGTCGCCATATTGCAGCACGTTGGCCACCCCGCACGACAGCGGAAAATGCCTGAACATGGGCTCGTCATTGGGAGAATCGCCGAGGAACAGCACCGAGGCCTCATCAGGCTTCGGGTCGTACCCGAAACGGCTTGAGAGAAAACGCTCGGCCATGGACAGCTTGTCGTAGTCGCCGTA
>JAKLIU010000453.1 GCA_022709445.1 Spirochaetota bacterium
CATCGACGTAATCCTCGGCGTCGAAGCTCGCCGTCGCGGACTCGAGGCTCGCGTTCGCCACGTCGAGGTTCATGAACAGGTCCTCGGCGTTCGCGTAGGCTTCGACCTCGGCGATGCGGGTTTCAAGCGCGGACATGCGGGTCGATGCCTCGGAGCGCGCGAGCATGCGCGCGACGTACTCGTCGGAGAGCTTGGAAAACTCCTTCGACTGGGCCGCGTAGTCGGCGGCGGCGTCGTAGTCGCCCTCGTCGAAGGACTGCCGGGCAAGGGCTTCGTACTCGCGGGCCTTGACCAGGTACTCGTTGTCGGAAAAATCCTGCGCAAAGAGCGCGGCCGCGGCCAGCAAGAGGATGGCGACGGCGATGGCTGGTTTCTTCATGTCGTGCCTCCCCTCAATTCCCGGCCGCCGCGTCGGCTTCGGCGGCGTACTCGGCGCTGGCCTCGCGGGCGGCCTGCATTTCGGCCATGGCGGCCAAGGCGGCCTCCCGCTTGGCGAGGGATGCCTCCCAGGCGGCCTTGAACAGGCGCTCCGCTTCCTCGAAGAGCTCCGTGGCTTCCTCGTATTCGCCAGAGGAGAATGCGGCGACGGCGCGGTCGTAGACGGACTGTGCGTCGTCGAACCCCGCCTTCGCGGCCACGTCGGCCTTGATGTCCACCGCGGCGAGCCGTTCCTTCTCGGAGACCGCGCGGCGTTCGCTGGCCCAATATTCGAAGCCCTTGTCGAGGACCAGGTTGTAGCGGAGCAGGGCTTCCTCTGCGGCGTCGACGGAGCCGTCCGGGTCGGCCGGGAAGAGTGCGTCGCCC
>JAKLIU010000454.1 GCA_022709445.1 Spirochaetota bacterium
AGATATAGCCGCAGTAGGCCCGCCGGAAGAGGATCGAGAAGAGGGACATGATAAGGAAGGTGAGGACCATGCCGGAGAAAAGGCCGGCGAGGGTGAAGCCCGTCCGGAAGAGGCCCGTGAAGAACATCTCGAAGCCCCCGATCGGGCAGATGGCGTGCTCCGAGATGAAGCCCGAGAAGAAGAGGAAGAAGGCGACGCTCGCCGCGAGCACCGCCCAGCGGATGAGGCGGGCGGGCTTGATGGAACCGATGCGCATGAAGGACCTCCGTACAGCGTGATTACGGAGGAGAGACTAGCGGCCGGATGTAAACGAAGTATGAAGCGGCTTTAGCGAAAGTATGGGATGGGGGCCGGCGCTCCGCTTCTCGTCCGCGATGCCCGAAAAGACCGCTGGCGCAAAGGTGACAGTATATAAAAAAGCGGTCGCACGCATCGTGTGACCGCTTTTCGGGCATCGCGGACTCGAACCGCGGACCCCGAGTCCCCCAGTTCGATCTGCCTATTTCACTCGATTACTCTTCGGTTCGCAGTTTTACTATATATCATGCACAGGGAAGGATTTGTCAATCACTCTATTTCTTCCCCCTTCACCGCTTTTCGTAGCATTTTTTGCATAGTTTCTTACAGATTCATCTTACAGTTGAAAAAGATGAAAAAGGAGAAGCGATGAGTAAATACCACACTACCGACGAGACCGCTGAATATCTTCGTATCAGCAAGGCAACCCTATACAATTATGTGTATAAGCGAAGGATCCCGTTCCACAAAGTGGGCGGCAGAGTCCTCTTCAT
>JAKLIU010000455.1 GCA_022709445.1 Spirochaetota bacterium
GAACCCGGGACCCACGCCTTAAAAGGGCGTTGCTCTACCGACTGAGCTAGCGGCTCAAAACACGAAGTACAGTAGCTTTAGCCCCCCCACTCTGTCAACCGCGGCCCGGCGCCGGGAGGCGCCGACCGGCGCGGACAAGCCGCCGGCGCCGGCTCAGTAGACGAAGTCGAAGGAGAGGAGCAGATTGTAGACGGGCCGCGCGCCGGGCTCGATGCCGAGTTCGTCGCCCCAGGCCGCGGCGTTCAGGCTGAAGGCGCCCAGGTCGAAGCCCAGGCCGGCCGCCAGTAGGGCCTCGCGGAAGCCGAGCCGGACGGAGAGGATCTCGAGCATCCTGACCTCCACGCCCAGGCCCAGGTTGAGAATCGCGTTGCGCGGCACGGGACGGGCCAGGTCGAGGATGTCGACGTAGTCGAGGGCCAGGACGAGGCCGTCTATGTAGCGGCCCAGGCGGCCGAGCTCCGGCGACCAGGCCGCGCCTACGGCCAGGTCGGGCCTGATCTTGGAGCGGGTCGAGCCCGAGAGCGCCGTGGCCGGATTCGCCACGAAGTCCATCGCGCTCGTGTATTCCGAGACCAGGGCCGGGCTGTAGGCGTCGCGGCAGGCGAGTCCCGCGGAGACCTGCCTCTCCCAGTCCCAGCGGATTCCCGCGTCCAGGCCGATGCCGGTCGTGAGGACGAAGGGCTGGCCGAGGAGGCTCGCGGGGTCGAGCAGGCTCTCGATCTCGAACACTCCCTTTGTGGCGGAGACCTCGCCGCGG
>JAKLIU010000456.1:0-474 GCA_022709445.1 Spirochaetota bacterium
TACGTATGTAGATGTCGTTAAGTATGCCGAGTTTTGCCGTATCCATGTGCCAAACATACAGGCGGCTGTAAGGACGATCAACAAACAATTTACGGCGGGCGGTTCGTTAAGGGAACCGCCACCGGGGGAAGTGAATATTTCGGGCAATCGACGGATTTTTTTTCGCCAGATGTTTGCTTTTATTCCCGGGTCTGGAGATATTGTCTGTGATGCAATTGCGCGGCCGCATGCTCAGCCCGCGGCGCTGCTATCAGGATAGAATCATACATGCCCTTACGTTTTCTTCCCATCACCCGCGATGAGGTCGATACCCTCGGCTGGGACGGTGTCGATGTGGTCATCGTCACCGGCGACGCGTACGTCGACCATCCGTCCTTCGGAGCGGCGGTGATCGGCCGCGTACTCGAGGCGGAGGGGTACCGGGTCGCCGTCCTCGCGATGCCCCCCTGGAGAACTCCCGAAGCCGCGTCCCTG
>JAKLIU010000456.1:484-739 GCA_022709445.1 Spirochaetota bacterium
TTCGGCCGGCCCCGCCTCTTCTTCGGGGTGACCTCGGGCAATGTGGACTCGATGCTCGCGCGGTACACCGCGTTCAGGAAGGTCCGTAACGATGATCCGTACGCGCCCGGCGGCGCGGCCGGCGGCAGGCCCGAACGGGCGGTGATCGTGTACGCGAATATGATTCGATCGGTATATCGGGACGTGCCGATCGTGCTCGGCGGTATCGAGGCATCCATGCGCCGGTTTGCCCATTATGACTTCTGGAGCGACCGG
>JAKLIU010000457.1 GCA_022709445.1 Spirochaetota bacterium
GCGCTCGTAGCGCTGCTCGTCCAGCTTGAGGGTTTCGATCTCCTCCTTGGCCTTGCGCACCAGGCCGATCCGTTCCTTCTCGTTGGTCCAGCGCAGGCGCATGGCGTCCCGCCGGGAGCCCAGCTCGCCGAGCTCGGCGTCCAGCTTCAGGAGGCGCTCGCGGCTGGCGGCGTCCTCCTCGCGGGACAGGGCCTGGCGCTCGATGGTCAGCTGCAGGATGCGCCGCTCGATCTGGTCCAGGTCGGTGGGCTGGCTCTCGATCTCCATCTTGATGCGGCTGGCCGCCTCGTCCACCAGGTCGATGGCCTTGTCCGGCAGGAAGCGGCTGGTGATGTAGCGGTCGGACAGCACCGCGGCCGCGACCACGGCCGAATCCGAGATGCGCACGCCGTGGTGCACCTCGTAGCGCTCCTTGAGGCCGCGGAGGATGGCTATGGAATCCTCGACGGAAGGCTCCCCGCAGTACACCTGCTGGAAGCGCCGCTCCAGGGCCGGGTCCTTCTCTATGTTCTTGCGGAATTCGTCCAGGGTGGTGGCGCCTATGGCGCGGAGCTCGCCGCGGGCAAGGGCGGGCTTCAGGAGGTTTGAGGCGTCCATGGAGCCCTCCGCCGCGCCCGCGCCCACCAGGGTGTGGAGCTCGTCGATGAAGAGTATGACCTGGCCGTCGGACTGCTGCACCTCGTGGATGACTGCCTTGAGGCGCTCCTCGAACTCGCCGCGAA
>JAKLIU010000458.1 GCA_022709445.1 Spirochaetota bacterium
ATGGCGGATCGCGGCCACCGGGTCCATCAGCGCCGCGCGGCGCGCCGGCAGCCAGGCGGAGACCAGGCCGGTGACGAAGGCCACCAGCATGGACGACAGCAGCAGCAGCGGCTCGACACGCGGCTCGATCAGGAAGCTGCCGTCGGCGTTGCGGTAGATCTGCGAGAACACCAGGATGAGCACCACCGCGAGCACCGCGCCCGCGAGCGCGCCGATCAGCCCGACCAGCCCGCCCTGCAGCAGGAAGATGCTGCGCACCTGGTCGCGCCGCGCGCCCATGGCGCGCAGGATGCCGATCTGCCGCGTCTTCTGCACCACGCTCACCACCAGCACGCTGGCGATGCCCACGGCCACGATGATGGTCACGAAGATGCGGATCAGGCGCGAGGTCACGGTCTGGTTGCGCAGGCCGGCGAGCAACTGGCCGTTGGTCTGCATCCAGCTCTCGGCCTTGAGCCCGGTGGCGGCGGCGATGCGCTGCGCGGTGACCTCGGCGCCGAAGAGGTCGGCCACCTTGAGGTCGAGCTGGGTGACCGACCCCGGCAGGTCGAGCAGGCTCTGCGCCACGCGCAGGGTGGTGAACACCCAGCGGCGGTTGAGGTCGCGCACGCCGATGTCGAACACGCCGGTCACCGTCATGGTCTGTTCGCGCCCCTCGGG
>JAKLIU010000459.1 GCA_022709445.1 Spirochaetota bacterium
AGGGCCGCAAGTGATATAAACAGGTACTTTTTCATGAATTGTCGATTTTGATTGTTGATTATTTGTATTTGGTAATCAGATCTCTCAGTTCCTTCTCGGTCACCTCGGAGGCGTGAAAATATTTTATCTTTTTCGAATTATTGAAAAAGAGTGTCACAGGTATATTACCCTGCCAGCCTGTATCCACCTTCTCTATCCAGCTATTGTAATCGAGGTTGGTCATGACCCTGACATCAGCGGTTATTTTGTTTTTTTTGAGGAAGGGGATCAGTTTCGTTTCAATCTGGCTGGGGAAGTCGAGACTGATAAGGATGAATTTCACCCCTTTGCCCTGGAACTCTCCGGCCAGTTTTTCGAAGTACGGCAGTTCGGTTACGCAGGGCGGGCACCATGTGGCCCAGAAGTTGACCACGTGCAGTTCATCAGCCGGGCTTGCCAGGATCTTCTCCAGCTCCGGAATACCTATTTTTTCAATCTTCTGTGCCGGAAGTGAAGTCATCCCGATTGAAACTGATATGATTGCCGCAAGCAGTATTCTCATCTCTGAATAGGTGTTTGACTTACCCAAATGAAACAAATACAGTACCCATTTGTTTACGTTTGCATTGAAGCACTTTTCAATCTTTCCCGTCTTTAAAGCAAAACTCAAAA
>JAKLIU010000046.1 GCA_022709445.1 Spirochaetota bacterium
GCGGGAGACTGGAAGTAGTACGGGAAGGTGACGGAGCGGCCGAAGGGCGTGTCGTAGGGATAGTCCACCGTCACGGGCTTGATCGCGTAGCCGGCGTCGGCGAAATCGCAGGCGACGATGCTGGCGGACAGGGCCACCGATTCCATGTCGGTGCCCGTGAACTCCACGAGGATGTCGCGGTCGCCCACCTGCACGGCTCCTATGTCCGCGGAGTTGATCACCGGGGCCATGGACAGGATGCCGCCGTCGGCGCCCATGAGGATGGGGAAGCGGGAGAAGCCCGCGATGATGTGGCCGTACTCCCTGCCCTTGGGATGCTCGGCCAGGATGCGCCTCAGGTCCATCTTCTCGGACATCTGCAGGGGCGTGAAGCTCGTGGCCTCCGGATCGGCGGCCTTGTAGGACACCGGCCACTTGATGAGCTCGATCCGGTACATGCCCATGGACACCGAGCGGCGCTTGCGCCCGAAGTTGGAGCAGAGCTTCTCCTGGGTCTGGATGGCGTCCTTGAGCATGGCGTCGCCGATGGGCTTGCCGGAGATCACGAAGGCCGCCAGGAAGGGGCGGATGTCCTTGATGGACGCGTCGACGACGGCGCGGTACTCGGCCTTGCGCTGGTCGCCCTCGCGGGAGAAGAAGGGATACTCGGGCACGGTGCCGCCGCGGTAGACGCGCAGCTGCCTGGCCACGCCGGCGGTGGACCAGAGGTCCGGCCGGTTGGTGTCGTTCAGCTCTATCTTGATGACGCGGTCCTCGGGCTTGCCCGACTTGTCCCAGCCGTCCAGCTCGGCCTTGGCGACGGTGAGGGCCGATTCGAGGGCCGCCTCGTCCATGCGCTCGCCGGCCAGCTCGAAGAACAGGTTCTCGTTCACTTCTATCTTGGGCATGGTCGTCTTCCTTATTTGGACAGCGCGCGGCGCAGGCGCACGCTCTCGATGTCGTAGCTGAACAGCTCGCGCAGGTCGTTGAGGCCCAGGGCCATCAGGGCCATGCGGTCGATGCCTATGCCCCAGGCCAGCACCGGGACGCTCACGCCCAGGGGCTCGGTGACCTCGGGGCGGAAGATGCCGGCGCCGCCGAGCTCGAACCAGCCGAGCACCGGGTGCTTGATGTGCACTTCCACCGAGGGCTCGGTGAACGGGAAGTAGCCGGGCACGTACTTCACTTCCTTGGCCCCGGCGACCTCGACGGCGAACATCTCCAGGAAGCCCAGCAGGGTGCGGAGGTTCACGTCCTCGCCCAGGACTATGCCCTCGGTCTGGTAGAAATCGGACAGGTGGGTGGCGTCGACCTTGTCGTAGCGGAAGCAGCGGGCTATGCCGAAGTACTTGCCGGGGATCTTGGCCGTGGGCAGCTGGCGCGCGGAGAGCACGGTACCCTGGCTGCGGAGCACCAGGCGCCTGGTGAACTCGCGGTCGAAGCCGTAGCGCCAGCCGCGCGAGCCGGTGGAGCCGCCGTTCTCGTGGACGCCCGCCACGCGCGACAGGTAGGGCTCCTCGATGGACGCGGCCTTGGTGGGCTCGGCCAGATAGTACACGTCGTGGATGTCGCGCGCCGAGTGGAACTGGGGCATGAACAGGGCGTCGCCGTTCCAGAACTCCGTCTCCACGAGGCCGCCGTCGAACTCCTCGAAGCCGAGGGAGCAGAGCTTGTCCTTGACGCTCTCCAGGAACTGCACGTAGGGGTTGCGCCTGCCGGGGATGAGCCGCGCGGGCCGGGAGCCTATGTTGTAGGCGCGGAAGGACAGGTCCTTCCAGGCGCCGCTCGCGAGCATCTCGGGGGTCAGGGCGCCGGCCTCCTCGCCGGATACGCCCTTCTCGCGCAGGAGGGCGGCCAGTTCCCGCGCACCTTCCGTCAGGGTCCAGGTGACCGTCTCGCGGTCGGCCGCGCGGAACGGCGCGTCCCCGGAGCCGCGCTTCTTGGCTATCTCGCCCATGAGCGCGCGGGCATCGCCGTCCAGCTGCCCGTCGTCCAGGACGCCGCCTGCCGCGTCGGCCTTGGACAGGAGCGCCTTGACCGCGGCGGCGCGGCGGGACTTGCCGGCGTCCAGGAGGGCGACCAGCTTGCCCTCGGTCATGCCGACGGCCCCCTCCCGGGAGAGCCGGCCGAAGGCCGAGCCCGCGTCCTTCTGGTCCATGCCCAGGGCGGCGCAGATGGCGGGCATGGCGGCGGGGCCGTTGGCGGCCAGCCAGGCGACGAACCGCTCCTCGGGGCTGCCGGCCTCCAGCCAGGAGCGGCCCAGCGGGGTCAGCTCGTAGGCGACGCGGGCGACGCGTCCGGCCTCGGCGGCCAGGCCCTTGGCGCCCAGCCAGGCCTGGGCCTGGTTGGACTGGCCCTCGACGTAGCCCAGGTCCGCGGCCAGGGTGGCCGTGTCGAGGGCGTCGCCGGGGGCGTAGCGCAGGAGTACCTTGATCTCGAGGGGATGGAGCCCCTTGAGGAGGGTTCGTGGATCCATGGACATTCTCCAGTGCGGGATGGCGCCGGCGGCGGCCGGGCCTCAGACGCAGTAGATAGTGTCGGTTTTTTCGTCCCCCGTCAATCGGAGCCCCGGCCGCTCCACCGCGCCGTGGCCCTTGCGGCCGTCCATCAGCACCGAGAAGGGCTTGTCCGTGCGGACGTGCACGCAGTGCTCGCTGCGGGACGCCACGGGCAGGGCCGCGATGGCATCCCAGTCCACGAAGGCCGAGGGGGAGCCGTGCCTGACGGAGAAGTAGCCTATGTTCATGGCCGTCACGTTGTGGAAGAAGTGGCTGCCGAGCGACGAGTCCACCTGGAAGTCCGGCAGGTCGGCCTCCACGATGGCCTTGGCGCCGGATATCTGCGCGAAGCCCACCGGCACGCCCAGGCGCCGGTCCCTGGTGCCCCATCGCCCCGGCCCGATGAGCAGGTAGCCCCGGCCCTCCGCCTTGAGTTCGGCGTTCATGGCGCCGATCTCCAGGGCGATGTCCTCGGTGCGGTCCAGGTCCCAGCGCCCGGGATCCACGTACACGATGTCCGTGAGCCCGGAAATGCGGCCGTTGCCCATGCAGCGGTCGCTGGCCGCCAGGCAGGACGCGCGGTCCAGCGCGTCCGCGTCCACGCTCACCTTGTCCGCGTTCTGGATGAGCGGCTTTATCTGCAGGAGGTAGAAGGCCGGCGCGCCTTCAGGCCCGTCCATGCCGACGGCGTACTCGATCTCCACCGGGATGCCCATGCTGCGCGAGCAGACCTCCAGCACCGCGTCCACCACCGGGGCCAGGGGGAAGGCGTCGTACTTGAGCACCGGCGCGAAGTCCACGAAGCGGGGGCCGCGCGCGGAGGTGCCCGGCTCGATGCGGTCGTCCGCCACGCTCCAGGTGCTGGCCACCAGGTGGAAGTGGGGGTTCTCCTCGGCGCGCTCCAGGTCCAGGCGGTCGAGCGTCGCCTCCTCGCCGGCGGACAGGTCGAAGTCCAGGCGCTCCATGTCCAGGGCGTAGAACCAGCGCTGGGTGCCCGACAGCCGGTGCTCGTTGGCCACCACGTCCATCTTGGGCCAGCGGGGGCAGAAGCGGAACGACTCGCCCCCCTCCACCACGTACTGCCCCAGCCCCAGGGCCGCCACGCAGAGACCCTCGTCGGGCTTGAGGTAGGAAACCGGGTAGTAGTTGAAGGACTGGGCGGTGCCGGCCATGATCGGGTAGTAGTGGCCGCCCACGCGGCTGCCCACCAGCTCCTGCACCACGATGGCCATGCGCTCCTCCTCGATCTTGTAGGAGGCCGCCTCGAAGTAGGCGCGGGCCGAGGCCGAGAAGAGGCTGGCGTAGATGAGCCTGATGGCGTCGCAGAGCTGGGCCAGGCGGCGCTCGGGGTCCGGGTGGGCGTTGGGGATCAGGAAGGTGTCGTACACGCCGGAGAAGGGGACCATCAGCATGTCCTCGAACAGGCCGGAGGAGCGCACCGCCAGGGGCTTGTCCGTGGTCTCCAGGAAGGAGCGCAGCCGGGCGGTCAGCTCGGGGTCCAGGCACTTGTCCAGGAAGACCGCGCGCACCCGTTCCGGCGGGGCGTCGTACCAGGCGAAATTCCACAGCCCGTGCTGGTCCATGAAGCGCTCGAACTCGTCTATGCCGATGAAGGCCGTGAACGGCAGCCGTATCTCCACGCCCCCGGCGGTCCTGGGGAAGGCCAGGTTGTCGATCAGGCTCCTGATGAAGGCCAGTCCCCTGCCCTTGCCGCCCACCGAGCCGCCGCCCAGGCGGACCAGTCCCTGGTCGCGGCGCTGGTAGCCAAGGCCCGGGATGGCTCCGCGGGACTTGCCCCGGCGCAGGTCGTCCACCAGGCGGCAGATGAAGTCGCGCATCTGTTCGGGACCCGCGAAGTCGTCGGCATGGTAGTTGCGTATCACCCGCGCGAAGCGCACCTCGCCGCGGGCCATCAGCCACGCGGAGAAATGGTTGTGCGCCGCGTGGTAGGTCAGGCTCTCCAGGGGCACGCTGCGCAGCAGGGTTTCGAACTCGTCCATGTTGCGGGCCCTGGCCAGCTCCTCGCCCGCGGGATCCCGGAAGACGAAGGGGCCGAAGCCCAGCTGGGCCTGGAAGAAGGCCGAGAGCTCGCGCGCGAGGGTGTTCGAGTTCTTGTCGGCGAAGGAGGCGCCCATGGCGTAGGCCTCCTCCCGGTTGCCCGCCTCGCTGGACTGGATGAGCACCGGCAGGTCGGGCTTGCGCTCCTTGGCCATGCGCAGGAAGCGGAAGCCGGCCTCCGGGTCCTCCCTTCCCCCGCGGGGGTAGCGCACGTCCGATATGACCGTCAGGAGGAAGGGCTCGTAGCGCTCGAACAGCTCCTGCGCCTCCTCGAAGGTGGTGGCCAGGATGACCTTGGGCCTGCCCCGCATGCGCAGGATCTTGTAGGTCTCCACAGTCCGCTCCTCCTCCACCAGCTGCTGGGTCTGCTTCATGACCACCGAGTACAGGAGCGGGAGGTAGCGCGAGTAGTAGCGGACGGAGTCCTCGATCAGGAGGATGACGCGCACCATGCCCACCCTCGTGTCGTCGGCCACGTTGTACAGGTCCTCCACGTACTTGATCATGCCCACGAAGAGCTTGGAGTAGCCGTTCCAGACGAAGACCCGGTCGATGCAGGACGGGGTGGAGGAGCACTCCGCGCCCATGCCCGACAGGCTGGAGTTGTTCATGGCCAGGAGGAGGACCGGCGTGCCGGGCCTGCGCTCCTTCATGCCGGCGGCCACGGCCAGCGGCCCCTCGAAGTCCAGGCCCGCCATGATGATCACCATGTCGTAGGAGCCGGCGCCGTACATCTCCAGGGCGGCCTCCGGGGTGTAGGCGCAGGAGACTCGGGGGGCGGTGGTCAGGTTGAGCTTGAAGAACTCGCCGTAGATCTGGTCGGACAGGGCCCCGTCGCTCTCCAGTATGAAGGAGTCGTACAGGCTCGCCACCAGGAGCACCTCGCGCACGCGCCAGCGCATGAGGTCGTGGAAGATGTCGCGCTCCCGCCGCTCGCGCTCGTACGAGTCGACCAGCTCGTTGAAGAACATCCCTCGCCGGTCCCTACTCGCCGGCCAGTACGATGAGGCGGTCGCCCGCCTCGAAGCGCACGCGGGCGGCCTTGTCCGGGTTCAGGACCACCCCGAACGAGCGCGACGCGTCCGACCTGGCCGCCTCGATCCGCCAGCCCAGGGCGCTCTGCCCGCGGGCCGCGGCCGCGGCGAAGACCGCGTAGCCGTCGGTCTCCGCGCCCGGCTCCAGGTAGTCGCCGACCGGCTTGAAGTAGACCTCCACGCCCTCGGGCGAGAACAGCTCGGCGAACACGTCGTGCAGGGCGGCGTTCTCGGCGACCTGCACCAGGAGCATGCCTATGAGCCGGTCGCTGACTATGAAGTCGTCGGCCTCCGCGACCATGGCCAGCTCGCGGGTGCGGGCGTCCAGGAGCTCGCAGGTGAGCGAGAAGGAGTGCCCGTTTCGCGAGGCCAGGTCCCGCAGGTGCAGGAGGGTGATGAGCGCCCGCGAGTCGGACTCGGCCGCGCCGAAGTCCTCGTCGTTGCAGAGCACCACCACGTGCAGGGTCTCCGCCAGGGGAAGGCCCTCGAGCGTGGACCGGTCGGTGACGTCCGCCCCCAGGTACTCGATGGAGGCGAAGCGGCCGCAGAGCCCGCGGACCGCGGACAGCTCCACCGGCTCCTCCGCGCGCGAGGTGACCACGATGGCCCGTGAGCCCTCGCCCACGTAGGCGTTCAGCTCCTTGAGTATCACCGGCAGCTTGTAGCTCCACTCGAGGAACACGAAGAGCGAGTTGGGAGAGAAGAGCTCGATGGACGGGCCGCCGTCAGGACGCGCGGGTGCCGGGACCGCCGGGGCGCGGGGCAGGCCGTCGGGGATCACCGTGTCGTCGTCCTCGCTCAGCGCCAGGACGCTCCAGCCCGGGGCCACGACGGTGTCCGGCGCGGGGTTGAGCACCGGCTTGCCCGCCGGATCCACCAGGCCCAGGATGGCGCTGCTGCGGAAGCGCGTGACCGCGTCCAGGTAGCGCATGCCCTCCAGTTCCGGCAGGCGCTTGAAGTACAGCTCGGAGCCCCCGAAGTCCAGGAACTCCTCGTAGACCACGGAAAGGCCCGACTGGCGGCAGGTCTGGGCTATGGTCCGCGCCAGGATGTCGGCGCTCAGGATGATCCTGGCCTGGCCCTTGGCGGCTATGAGCGCGGGCGTCTCGTTCTTGGGATCCAGGATCTCCGCCACGCAATGGTAGCGGCCGCTGTCGTGGGGCCTGGAGGTAACCGCCAGGAGCGTCTTGATGCTCTCCGCGTCGCCGTTCTCCCCGGACAGGATCAGTATGGCGCGGCAGGACGCCACCGACACGATGGCCAGGTCGGCCGCGTCCCGGGGGTCGCCCGTGCGGCAGACGATGCGCGTGGTCCGGGTGTCGCCCAGGCGCTCGCGCAGCTCGTCCTCCATCTCCACCTTGTCCCGCGGCGCCAGGATGGCCACGCAGGCGCGACGGCGGCTGGCGTTGGCCTCGATCAGCTCGCCCAGCACGGCGAAGATGTCGTCGTTCCAGCCCAGGATGACGCTGTGGCCGGACTCCACGATGGCCGAGCGGCCCTTGCGCAGCTCGTCGAAGCGGGCCTCCAGCCCCGAGTTGATCACGCCGATCAGGGCGGACAGGACGAAGATGCCGCCCAGGGTGACCGCGGCCATGACCGCCCGGAAGCCCCAGCCCGAGTCGCCGCCCAGGGCGCCGGCGTCCACGGCGCGCATCAGGGCCTGCCAGAGCGCCTCGCCCAAGGGCAGGACCTCGCCGTCGCCATTGGGCACGCCCACCAGGGCCAGCACCAGGGCGGCCACGGCCACCAGGACCGCGGTGACCGCGGCCAGCGCCAGGATGAGGGAACCGGTCCCCCGGGACATGAAGGTGTCGAAAGAGTAGCGCCAGCGGGCGCGGAGTGGTGTCTTCATGCCACCATCCTAACGCGCCACCCTCCGTGTCCGCAAGCTCGAAGCACCGGGATCACCAGGGCAAAGAAGGCGGTTGAGACAACGTGGCGCATGTTGACAAAGGAACACAACCACAGAGACACAGAGCAACAGAGAAATCCGTAAAATGAGTGGAATACGGA
Source organism: Spirochaetota bacterium (assembly GCA_022709445.1). GTDB lineage: Bacteria > Spirochaetota > Spirochaetia > Treponematales > UBA12059 > JAKLIU01. The sequence continues at coordinate 7,583 of JAKLIU010000046.1, forward strand.
ATGAAACTGACAAACCTTCGCGGTTTCATGGCTCTTCCCGAGATTCCACCCTCCCTTCAAAGCTCTTCTCTGTGCCTCTGCGTCTCTGTGGTGGTTTTGCGTCGATGCGCAGGTATTTGCGGACTTGCGGAGGCACGAGGGTTCCGGGGTATAGTCGCCCGCATGAATGAAGCGCGAAGAACCGACTTCCTGGGGACGGAGCCCATGTTCCCCCTGCTGCTCAGGATGGCCGTCCCGGCGGCGGTGGGCATGATGGTCAACGCCCTCTACAACGTGGTGGACACCGTATTCGTCGGGCAGGGCGTGGGGGCCATGGGCATCGCCGCCCTGTCGATCGTGTTCCCCATCCAGATGATCGCGTCCGCCTTCGCCCAGGCGATCGGGGTGGGCACCGCCTCCGTCGTCTCCAGGCGGCTGGGCGAGCGCAGGCCGGACGAGGCGGCCCGCGCCATTGGCACGGCCTACGCATTCACGTTCGCGGCCACGGCCGCCGTCATCGCGGCCCTGTACCTGTTCATGGAGCCGGTGCTCGGGTTCTTCGGGGCCAGCGAGGGGATCATGCCCTATGCCCGACGCTACCTGGAGGTGGTGGCGGCCGGCTTCTTCTTCTTCGCCCTGTCCATGTGCGCGAGCAGCCTCCTGCGCGCCGAGGGCCACGCCAGGGCGTCCATGACCGGAATGCTGCTGGGCGCCGGGCTCAACGTGGCGCTGGATCCCCTGTTCATCTTCGGCTTCCGCATGGGCATCGCCGGCGCGGCCTGGGCCACGGTGCTGAGCCAGGCCGCCTCGTTCCTCTACCTGCTCTCCGTCTACCTGCGCGGCCGGAGCCACGTGCCGCTCCTGGCGGCGAACCTCCGCGTCCGTCCGGCCATCCTCGCGGAAGCCGCCGTACTGGGCGCGCCGGCCTTCATCCAGACCGCCGGCATGAGCATCCTGGCCCTCATGATCAACCGCACCCTGGGGGCGTACGGCGGGGACGGCGCGATAGGAATCTACGGCATGGTGCACAAGTTCGTGTCCATCATCATCATGCCGGTCTTGGGCATCGCGCAGGGCTTCCAGCCGATCGCCGGCTACAACTACGGGGCCGGAAATTGGCCGCGCGTGCGCGAGAGTCTGCGCGTGGCGACGCTCACGGCCGTCGGCGTGTCCCTGGCAGGCTACGCGGTCATGATGCTCGCCCCGCGCGCCGCCATGGGCCTCTTCTCGAGCGACGCCGGGCTCGTCGCGGCCGCGGCCAGGGTCCTCAGGATCATGACCGTATTCATCCCGCTGGCCGCCGTCCAGATCTGCGGCTCAACCTACTTCCAGGCGATAGGCAAGCGCTTCCAGTCCCTGGCCCTGGGCCTCTCGCGGCAGTTCCTGATCCTCATACCGCTCATCCTGACCCTGCCGCGACTGCTGGGCGTGGACGGAGTCTGGATTTCCTACCCGATCGCCGACCTCCTGGCAACGGCCATCACCGGCGCACTCGTGCTGCGCGAGCTGCGGAAACTGGGCCATGCGGGAGAGGCTTGGAACCGCAAGTCAAGCCACGGAGGCACGAAGAGCACGGAGTAAGGCAAGGCAAATCGAACCACAGAGACTCAGAGACACAGAGAAAGAAAACGCCGAAGCATTTGCGTTTTGATTTTTTTCCTTCCCCTCTTCTCCGAGCCTCCGTGGCTCCGTGGTTGAATGTTTTGGCTGGATACCGCAGCCGCGCTCAGGGCTTCCTGATCAGGCCGCCCCAGATCCAGCCGGTCTCGTATTCGTAGACCGCCGTCGGAAAGCAGCACCAGTACCAGTAGTCGGACACCCCGGCGATGGTGTCCATGGCCTCCGAACGGGCCAGCATGGTCACCTCGCTGCCCGACTGCAGCGCTTCCTTCTTGCCGCCTTCGCTTCCGAAATCGATGATCCGGTGCAGGTAAGCGGTGCCCGGTCCCAGCCGCACGCGAGCGTTGGCCGCGAGCGTCCCCCGTGCCCGCGGGATCGCGAAGGCGCGCACCCCGTCCGCCAGCCGGGGCGATGAGGGATCAGGCCCGGGCGTGATTCGGATGAAGCGCTTGCCGTTGTCGGCGGCCATCACCAGCTCGCCGAAGACCGATACCGGCTCGGGGAACACCATGCATCGCATGATCCCGCCAGGGAAGAACGACATGTACTCGCCGTTGGGCTTGGCCGCCGACAGCACGAGCACGTTGCCTTCCAGGCTCCAGGTTCCCGCCGTGGGCGTCTCCTGCCCCTCGCCCGAGTACCCGAAGATGAAATCCCGTCCCGTCTTGAAGCTCAGGAAGTACCCGAAGCCGACCGGGTTCTCGTCCCAGAAGGTACCCGCCAGCTCGCCGGCTATCGACGGCGGCTCCTGGGCCCAGGCGCCGACCGCGACAACGACGAACGAGGCGACGATCATGACGAGCCGGATTGGAAGCGTGTTTCGAACGTGCCGATCCATGAACATCCTCCCAAACTCCGCCGATGCGGGAGCGTGCCGCTCTCAATCGTACATGCGAGTCCACGCAATTCTACCACGGTGCGAGCCGCTTCGGCTCTGTCCCGGGCTATGTCTTCCTCCGTGCCCTCCGTGCTCTCCGTGTCTCCGTGGCGAAAACTCGTAATCAAGCTCAGTGAATAAAAAAACCGCCCCGGTTGTACCCGGAGCGGTCCAGTCACTCAATCACCCGCCGACAGGATGTCGGCAATTTCGCACCATTGGCCCGCGATCCATTCATGGATCGCGATGTCTGAGTTTTGCCAAGGACGGCAAAACTCAGACCAGCACCCCCAACCCGCGGTTCGCGCCTGACGCGAACCGCGATGTCTGAGTTTTGCCAAGGACGGCAAAACT
>JAKLIU010000460.1 GCA_022709445.1 Spirochaetota bacterium
TCGCGCGCACGCGCACCGAGGTCGATGCGCTCACCGAGCGGTTGCGCGGCCGCGGCTACCAGGTCGAGGCGCTGCACGGCGGCCTGTCGCAGGACCAGCGCGACCGCGTGATGAAGCGCGCGCGCGCCAACGCGGTCGACGTGCTGGTGGCCACCGACGTAGCGGCACGCGGCATCGACATCGACCACCTGAGCCACGTGGTCAACTACGACGTGCCCGCCTCGCCCGAGGCCTACACGCACCGCATCGGCCGCACCGGGCGCGCCGGGCGCGAAGGCGTGGCCATCACCCTGCTCGAGCCGCGCGAGCACCGCCTGCTGCGCAACATCGAGGCGATGACGCGCCAGAAGGTCGACATCGCCCACGTGCCCACCGCCACCGACGTGCGCGCACGCCGGCTTGACCTCACCCGAGCCGCGCTGCGCGAGACCATCGAGAGCGGCAAGCTCGACAGCTATCGCGTGGTGGCCGAGAGCCTGGCCGAGGACTACGACGTGCTCGACGTGGCGGCCGCGGCCGTGGCCCTGGCGCACAAGGCCGCGCTCGGCGAGGAGCGCGACGAAGTCGACATCCCCCGCATCGAGCTCGACCCGCGCGGCCGGCCGCAGCGCGAGACGCGCCCCTACGCCCCGCGCGCGCGCGAG
>JAKLIU010000461.1 GCA_022709445.1 Spirochaetota bacterium
TCTCCTCGGAGCGCTCCCTGCCCTCGATACTGCGGGAGATCGTCGTCGAGGGACAGGGCTCGGGCGAGCTCCGGGCAGAGCTCGGGCCCGACTACATAACCGACTACATCCTCCGCTTCTCCCGAGGCCTCATCTACGACTGGTGCCTCCACGAGGGAGGCTACGACCTCGCCTCCGTCGCCGAGGAGGCCGCGACCCGCCTCGCCCGCGTTTTTACGGCGCAGGCCGGACCTTGACCCTCCTTCGCCGAGCGTGCTAGAGTCGACCCGCTTCGCAAGGAGCGAACGGGCATTAGCGCAGGTGGTTAGCGTACGAGTCTGGGGGACTCGGGGTCCGCGGTTCGAGTCCGCGATGCCCGACTACTAAATCGCGTTGTGGTAAGCAAATACTACGCTTACCAAGAATCTAACATGGTCAGTGTAAGATTGACTGTTAGATGAGAAACGCCTCTTCGGTTTGCCGAGGAGGCGTTTTGTTTTATCCACTTCATCAGAACTCTACGAATGTCCTCAGAACCTTCGGTTTGAACGGCTCCCGAAAGCATAGTTTTCGGTAGGAGCCGAATCATGCCAAAGAAGATTAAGAAGGTTGTGTACGAGGAAAACCTCTATTCAGTCACCCTAAGAGGGGATGTCTGGTAT
>JAKLIU010000462.1 GCA_022709445.1 Spirochaetota bacterium
CTGGAGCAACTCCACGCAGGACGGCTTCGAGAACACCTACCTCTGGGCGGTGCAGGCGAGCCTCACCCGCGGCCCGCGCCCCTGGGGCTGGTCGGTGCTTTACAACATGAACCGCTGGGACGGCGGCTCCCGTCAGAACTTCGACAACAACGTCGCCCGGCTCGTCCTCACCTACCTGGTCAACGAGTCGCTCACCATCAGCGCCCGCGGCGGCTACGAAAGCCAGAGCGGCACCTTGCTGTCCTCGACCGACGTGATCTACGGCGGCGGCCTGACCTACCGTCCCAGCCCGCGCACCGACCTCAACGGCTACTGGGAGAAGCGCTTCTTCGGCGACTCCTGGAACGCGAGCTTCACCCACCGTCTGCCGCGCACCTCGATGAGCCTGCTCACCTCGCGCGACATCTCGTTCACCACCAACTCGCTGTTCACGGTGCCGGGCACGAGCAACGTCTTCACCTCGGTCGACGCGCTGCTCGCCACGCGCATTCCCAATGCCGATGCGCGCGCCATCGCCGCGCGCGAGCTCATCAGCCGCAACGGCCTGCCCGACACGCTCAACTCGCCGGTCCAGGTCTATACCGACCAGCTCACCGTCCAGACCAGCTACTCCGGCATCCTGGTATGGAGCGGCGCG
>JAKLIU010000463.1 GCA_022709445.1 Spirochaetota bacterium
GCGTGGCAAGCGCCAGCGCGAAGTCCAGGCGCTTGAGGTCGCCATAGGCGAGCTCCGCGGCGGGCCGCGCGGCCGCGGACTCCAGCCCCGCCTGCGCGAGCAGGGCGCGCGCTTCGTCCGCGCGCGCGCTGGCAAGCCGCGCGAGCGGGCGCCAGACCTCGCCGTGCGCCGCGGCCAGCGCCACCTGCGCGTTCTGCAGCACGGTCATCGAGTCGAAGATGCGCGCCACCTGGAAGCTGCGCCCCAGGCCGCGCGCCACGCGCCCGGCCACCGGCAGGCCGAGCAGGTCCTGATCATCGAAGCGCACGCTGCCGGCGTCGGCCGCGATCTGCCCGGCGATCAGGCCGAACAGCGTGCTCTTGCCGGCGCCGTTGGGACCGATCAGCGCGGCGATCGTGCCGGCGGGCAGGTCGAAGCTCACGCCGTCGACGGCCCTCACCCCGCCCCAGGCCTTGGCCAGTGCGCGCACCTCGAGGCTCATGCGGCCCTCCGACGCGCGACCCACCAGCCCGCCAGCCCCTGCGGAAAGAAGATCACCAGAACGATGATCGCCACCCCCAACGCGCCGCGCCAAAACGGCGTGAAGCTCACGAGCTGGGTGAGCGCGGTCTGGTAGGCCAGCGCGCCCACCACCGG
>JAKLIU010000464.1 GCA_022709445.1 Spirochaetota bacterium
CCCTTGCGCTCGATCTCGAAGACGGCCTCCTGGGCGCGGCGCCGCTTCTCGTCCCCCTCGGGGAAGAGCTCGCCCTGGCCCGAGCCGGAGCCGCTCTCGAGATCGGCGAGGCCGAGGCCTATGAGCCGCACCGCCTGGCTCCCGTCCCAGGCCTTGTCCAGGAGGTCAAGGGCCTCCCGGAAGGCCTCGTCGGCCGTCTGTATGAAGGAGCGCCTCTTGCTCCTGCGGCTGAGGGTCGTGAAATCGTGGAGCCGGAGCTTGAGGACGACCGTCCTCGAGCGCGAGCCCTCGGACCAGAGGCGGTACAGGAGCTCGTCGGCGAGGCCGAGGAGGACGGACTCGAGGCTCTCCCGATCGGAGAGGTCCCGCTCGAAGGTGGTCTCCGCGCTCATCGAGCGGGATGCCGGCTCCCCCCCGAACATGCCGACGTCCCGGCCGCGCGAGGCCTCGTAGAGGAAATCCCCTCCCGCCCTTCCGAAGAGGGAGCGGAGGGCCTCCCTGCCGATGGCGGCGAGCTGGGCCAGCGAGAGTATGCCGAGCTCCCGGAAGCGCTCCTGGGTCTTCTCGCCGGCGCCCCAGAGCTTGCCGAGGGGGAGGCCGAGCATGAAAGCCTCCTCCCCGCCGGGC
>JAKLIU010000465.1 GCA_022709445.1 Spirochaetota bacterium
ATCCCGAAGAGGTCAACCGAGGTCTCGGGGACGAGGTCCTCGGGGTAGACCTGGAAGCGGGCGCCGTAGATCAGCATGACGGCGTTCTGCAGGAAGATGGAGGCCCCGAGGGCCGAGACCACGGCGGAGAGGCGGGGCGACTCGCGAAGCGGCCGGTAGGCCGTCCGTTCCAGGATGGCCCCCAGGACGGCGACGAGGCCCATGACCATGAGGGCCAGCACGACGATCCCGAGGAAGGGGCCGATCGTCTCGTGCAGCGCAAAGGAGGCCAGCAGCGTCATCCCCAGGTAGGCGCCGATGGTGAAGAGGTCCCCGTGGGCGAAGTTGATGAGCTTCAGCACCCCGTAGACCATGGTGTAGCCCAGCGCGATGAGCGCGTAGATGCTCCCCACCGCGAGGCCGTTGGTCAGCTGCTGGAAAAACTCTTCCATCGCGTCCGCCTCGAATGTTCAATCCCCCTCCATCCCCTTCTTTCGCCGAAGGGAACACAGGGGGATTGAAAAAGCCGGTCCGCGGGGCCGCGGGCCCCGCGGACCGGTCGCCCGATGTGTTACTTCTGCAGGACGATCTCGCCCTTGGAATCGAACTTGAAGTATCGGTAGACGTCGCCCACCCGGTCGCCCTT
>JAKLIU010000466.1 GCA_022709445.1 Spirochaetota bacterium
GAATACCTTTGCATCAAGCTTGGCGAAGTGGTCACTGCCATTGAACAGATCGGCGTCGTCAAGGGTTTGCCCATGTGGGAAGTCGAACGCCGGGTGAGCGAAAGCTCCCGAAAACGCATTATCGTCTCGGCGCGCTCACTGACTCCCGTAAAAACCTGACCCCGACTATCATTCCCGCCGAACGCGGGAATGACGATAACTACCCGTTGCTGACCCGGCTGGCCGGGAAGCGGGCGGCAAACCGGCTGCCCTTGCCGACCTCGCTCTTAATGTCGAGTTGAGCCTGGTGGCGGTTGAGCGAATGCTTGACGATGGCCAGGCCCAGCCCGGTTCCGCCCGAGTCGCGGGAACGGCCGCGGTCGATGCGGTAGAAGCGTTCGGTGAGGCGCGGGATATGCTTGGCGTCGATGCCCAGACCGGTATCCCGGACGGCGAATTCGGCACCTTGCGGCGAGGTTTTCCATTGCAGCGTGATGGTGCCGCCGGCTGGCGTGTAACGCACGGCATTGGTCACCAGGTTGCCCAGGGCGCTGACCAGTTCCGGCTCGGCGCCACGCAGGTCGCCCCGCCCGTCGGTTTCGACAACGATCTGGTGGCGGCCGGCCGACAGGGCTTCGGCG
>JAKLIU010000467.1 GCA_022709445.1 Spirochaetota bacterium
GGTACTCCTCGATGCACGCGAGATAGGCCTTCTCGAGCTCGCCCGTGGCGGCGTCGACGGCGGCCTTCCGGTTCGCCTTATAGTCCGCGTAACGCGCGCCCATGTCGAGGGGCGGCGCGACGACGACGACGGCCCGCTTGCGCAAAAGGTTCGGCCGGTCCGAGATGTCCCCCCCGACCAGGCGCGAGGCGAGGTCGGCGAGGCTGTAGGCCGCCTCGACGAGGCGGCCGAAGGAAGGCGCGCCCGCGGGCCCCGCGGCGCCGCCCTCGAGGTAGCCCGAGTCGAGGTAGTGGCCGAGGTCGACGAGCTCCATGTGCCGCATCGCGTACCAGGCCTCGCCCGCGCGGCGGTCGGCCAGGGCCCGCTCGAGCTCGCCCATCGCGCCCAGGGGGGAGGTCGGGTAGATCCGGTCCCAGCCCTCCTGCCTGATGCGGTAGACGCGGCCGATCCGGTCGGCGACCTCGGCCGGGCCCGCGGGCGGGGCGAGGCCGAGCATGGCCTCGCCCCGCGAGAGGGCCGCCTCGAGGAGGCGCCCCCGGCGCTCGTCGCGCTCCTCCCGGCCCGCGGCCTCCCAGTCCTCCCCGTCCGGGGAGGCCGGCCGGCCGAGGCCGTAGTAGC
>JAKLIU010000468.1 GCA_022709445.1 Spirochaetota bacterium
GAAATTGCTGCAGTCGTTCGGAATGACCTGAAGCGCGCGCTTGCGCGCCATCCACAACAATGACAGGAGACAACCATGAAGATGCTTCGCAAGGCCGCCCTGGCAACCACCTTCGCGGCTCTGATCGCCGCGGCGCTTTGCGCGCCGGCGCAGGCGGCTGATCCCTTTCCGTGCCGCTTCGTGCGCATCGTGGCGCCCAACCCACCGGGCGGCGCCACCGACGTGCTGTCGCGCATGATCGCCACGCCGCTGGCCGCCAAGCTCGGCATCGCAGACGGGCAGAAGGTGCGACTGCGCAACCAGGACGGCATCGTGAGCCTGCCGGTGGCCGCGCGTTTGACCGAGCGCCTGCGCCCCGACTGCGTGTACATGGTCTACGGCTTCGGCCACACCTCGCGGATGAGCAGACTCAGCTTCGAGATGGGCGCCTCGGCCTCGCACTTGAACTCGAGTTACCGCACCGACCCGCTCACCGGCAGCACGAGCATCCACACCAACTTCGTCGCCATTCTCAAGGAGCCCGCCGCACCACCGCCCAAGCCCGCAGCCGCCCAGGCCGTTCCGGCCGGCACCTCCATTCCCACCGTGACGGAGGCCTGAGAT
>JAKLIU010000469.1 GCA_022709445.1 Spirochaetota bacterium
TGGTCCGTGGGTGGCATATCGGTGGTGATAGACGACGACTGCATGTCCGTCCGGCCGGACGCCGAGGTGATCCGCTACCTGATACTCAGGCCTGACTGCAAGCTCTACACCAAGTGGGACGACCCGGGCAGCAGGTTGTTCTAGCAGGCACCCGCGCGATGATGTGCGCGTACACGCGCGATGATGTGCGCGTACACGCGCGATGATGTGCGCGTACACGCGCGATGATGTGCGCGTACACGCGCGATGACCTGCGCGTACACGCGCGATGACCTGCGCGTACCCGCGCGAGGGATGGAGCGGAAATCCTCGCGCCCGCCCGTGAAGCAGAAGGCGCGGCTCCGGAGGAGACGAGGCTCCGGAGGAGCCGTGCCCATGATGCGCCGATGCGGGTGCGAGATTGCAGCGAGAGCCCGGTGGCGGCCGGGGCTCCCGGCCGCCACGCGCCATGAATTCTGCGGGCTCTACTTGGCGCCGATGTCCATGTACTCCAGGAAGGTCTTGTCGCGCCGGTCTGCGAAGCGCACGCCGGCGGGCAGGAATACCTTGAGGCCGACGGTGAAGTGCACGCGGGCGTAGACATTGTCCATGAACG
>JAKLIU010000047.1 GCA_022709445.1 Spirochaetota bacterium
CCAAGGAGGGCTACGACGAGGACGAAGTCTCCGCCGAGGATCTCATCCTGGGCGACCTTGAGGCGCGCAAGCAGCCCGCCAACGTGTCGTACTACGCGTTCACCGCCACGCCCAAGTCCAAGACCATGGAGCTCTTCGGCACCCTGGACGCGGACGGCGTCAGGAAGCCCTGCCATGCCTATTCGATGCGGCAGGCGATCGAAGAGGAATTCATCCTCGACCCGTTGCAGAACTTCCTTTCCTACAAAGTGGCCTGGAAGCTCGTCCACGAAGGCGCTGAGCACAGCGACGACGAGGTGCTCAAGGACAAGGCTACCAAAGCGCTGAACAAATGGGTGCGCCTGCACGAGCACAATATCGCCCAGAAGGTAAAGATCATCGTGGAGCACTACCGCGAGCACGTCGCCTGGCGCTTGAACGGGCAAGCCAAGGCTATGGTCGTCACGAACAGCCGCGAAGAGGTGATCCGCTACAAGCTGGCCATAGACGCCTACATTAAGGAAAACAAGTACCCTATCGGAACGCTGGTAGCGTTCTCCGGCGACATCGATATCAAGGACCTCGCCGACATGCCCTTCAGCGAGAGCACCATGAATCCCGGCCTCAGGCGCAGGGACATAAAGGAAGCCTTCGACGCGGGAGAGTATCAAATCCTCCTCGTCGCCAATAAATACCAGACCGGATTCGACCAGCCCAAGCTCGTCGCCATGTACGTGGACAAGAAGCTCTCCGGCGTCGCCACCGTGCAGACGCTCTCGCGGCTCAACCGCACCTGCCCCGGCAAGGACTGGACCGTCGTCCTGGACTTCGTGAACGACCCTGATGCCATCCTCGCCGACTTCCAGCAGTTCTACCGTTCGGCGAGCTTGCCTGAGGGAACCGACCCGAACCTGCTCTACACGCTGGAAACCAAGCTTGACGCTGCGGGCATCTACCTCGAGTCCGAGGTAGATGCCTTCGCCGCCTGGTACTGGGACCCCAAGCGCTCGAAGAACAACCACTTCCAGCTCCAGAAGTACCTGCAGCCGCCCGTGCAGCGCCTCAAGGAGCGGTATCTGGAGGCGCTCGGCCGGGAAGACCGCGAAGCCATCGATTCCTGCGAGGTCTTCGTGAAGGACCTTGGCAGCTTCTGCAAGCTCTTCGAGTTCATCACCCAGATCTTCGACTACGGCGACGATGCCGGTCTCGAGAAACGCTACGCCTGTTTCAAGGAGCTCCTGCCGCTCATGCTCGGCATCATCCGCGACGGACGGGACTCCGGCGACATCGACCTGTCGGGCGTTCGCCTCTCCCACTACGCCATACGGCCCAAGGAACATGAGAAGCTGGCGCTGGATCCCGCGCACGTGTCCGAACTGCCCGCATCCTATGCCGGGATAGGCTCGGGGACGAGCCGAGACCCCGAGACCATCAAACTCCTCGAGCTCATCGAACAGCTCAACCTCATCTTCGAAGGCGAGCTTTCCGACTCAGACCTGGTGAATTACGCCTTCGCCGTGCGGGACAAGCTCCTGGAGAACGAAACGCTGAAGGCCCAGGCGCGCAACAACACCAAAAAGCAGTTCGACGAATCGGACGAGCTTAACGACGCCATCCTGGACGCGGTGGACGAGCAGGCCACGGTGAACGCGGACCTCGCTCGCCAGGTCATGGGCGATGCGAAGAAGCGAGACAGCTTCCTGCGGCTCATCCGCGACCTGGCGTACTGGGCCTTCCAGGAGGACAGGCGGGCGGGGTGAAAACCGTGTCGGTTGAGTTTTGTGCGTTAACTCGCTTTTGATTTCAATAGATGGAGGAAGAATCATGGACATCATGTGGCGTGACGACGAAGGGTATGAACTCTTCTACCACTGCATTCAGGAGCGATATGGCTACAATGGCGCATACAACAACGCATGGTCTGAACTCAGGGAGGAGATATCCCGGCTGCATGGGAAGATGCAGCAGATACAGAACGCCGAGAAGCACAAACTTGATACTCTGCATTCGTATTCCATCCAGGCTGAAGAGCTGAAATCAAGGAGCGTGGCGCTTGAAGGCGATTTGGATAAACAGCGCAAGCACTACGACATCGAGCGGAAGGTCGAGTTCGAACGGGAAATCCAGAGAATCGAAAAGGAACTGTCGCAGCTGGCCGATGAGTCGCGGATCGTATTGGAGAAGAAGGCCACGCTGGAGTCTGAATCGGTCGAGAAATTCGATGGCGTAGCCGATCTTGAGCACGCGGTGAAGGCCATGTCGTATTTGGCGTATGACACCGCGGTGAACTCCAATTTTCATCCGCCGGTTCCCCGCAATCTTGGTAGCGCTGAATGCTTTGATCCGGACGTGTATTCAGGCATGATGGCGCGCCTTGGTCAACGCATGCCCGATTGCCTGTATTTGTATGAGCGATCATTGATGTATCGGGAGGAGGATCATCCCTCCGCGGACTGGCCGGTCTGGTGCCAGCAAGCCGCTGAAATTGCGTCCGTCCTGCCCTCAAGGACCAAGTTCCTGCGCTGCATCAATGACCGCTGGTTCCTCGATTATGGATCGGGCCTCGTGTGCGTCCTGAGCGCGGTGCGAATCAAGCATGGCGGCAGCGAGGATGTTCATATCGCGATCGAGAACAAATCGGAATCAGGCAGGCATCCGGTGTTCACGGACTTGGGAATTCGCCTGCCCAGGGATTTCATTGTCTTCACCAGCGATCTGCTCATCCGTCACTCATTCAAGGCGCGTGTCGTCGGCCTGGGCACCGGCGGAGTGCGGATTCAGGATGATGATGATCTCTGACACTCGGTAATGAGGCATGACGATATCGGCATATTACTTGCCAGCTCCAGGAGGCACTCCGTGAAGCACTCCACCGTCCCGATCATGATGGTCCTGGCACTCGCGCTGACGGCGCTTCTGGCCGCCGGGTGCGGACCGGCCGAGCTGACCCTGACCGGTCTCGTGGAGGGGCCGCCGGGGGCCGACCTGTCGGGCTGGATGCCCGTGGTGATGAGCCTGGAAGGCGAGAGAGCCTGCACCGGCGGGTTCGTGGAGGACTACGAGGCGTTCCAGCGCCAGCTGCGTTACGGTACGCGCGAGGGCGATCGGTACCGGGTGGACTTCCCGGCCGAGTGGGCCTCGGGCTACCTGGTGTTCTACGCGGACATAGACGGGGACGGCCGCTTCACGCCCGGGGGAACCGATATCCTGGCGTGGGCCCACGCCAACCAGACGGATCTGGCCGAGCTGGCGCGCGCGGGCGAGCTTCCGCCGGTGCGCCTGTGGCCGTTCACGCGCCTGTCCGTCGCGCTGGACCTGCCCCCGGGGATGCCCTCGGCCGGGTTCGGCCCCGCGGCCAGCGCGGAGTTCGGCGGGAGCGCGGGCGTGGCGGAAGTCAGGATACCGGTGCGCGTGGAAGGGACGAGGCTCGTGGGGGCGGCCGGCTACACGCATGCTGTCGAGGCCGCGGGGCCGTGCTGGGGGCGGGTGACGGTTACGCGGCCCGGCTACGGGGACACGCTGGAACTGTGGTTCTCCTCGGCTGACCGGCCCGGCCATATCGCGGGGGCGCTCTCGGCTATCGGAGTGAGCCGGCCCGAGCTGTCCGTCAGGGTCGCGGGGCTGCAGGGCGGCGCCTGGATCATGCTCGTCGGCTCGGGCCGGGCGCTCGACGGGATCGTGGAGGGCGCCGCCAGGGTGGACGGGGACGGGCTCGCGCAGTTTCCCGGGCTGTACGGGCCGGCCAGCTACTGGCTCTACGCGGACCGCGCGGGGGACGGCTTCTCGCCGGAGGACCGCTGCGGCTACTATGACGGCGGCGCCCTCTCGCCGATGGAACCGGAGCGGCCCGTCATCCTGACGGGGGACGCGGAGCTGGAGGTGGAACTGGCCGCCGAGGCGCCCGGGGACTTCGGTTCGTTCAGGGAGCTGCGGGGGCTCCTGGCCCTGCCCACGGACCCTGCCGCCCCCTGGGACGATCCGGCCTGGGTGTTCACCTACTCGTTCGACCTCACGAGCGACGGCCCCGGGCTCTTCCCCTTCATGAACCGGGTGGCCTTTCCCCTGCCCGGCGCGCTGGAAGGCCCCGGGGAGCGCCGCTTCATCGCCGGCGTGCCGACGGGGGCCTACGGGTTTACCATACAGGCCAGGCTCGAGATGCCCGGGACTCCGGAAGAGGAATGGCCCCGGGTCTGGTGGTACGGTCCCGAGCGCATCCGGGATGACGATCTGGGGACCTTGGCCGCGGACCGCTGACGGCCCTGCGCCGGACCGCCCCCGCGCGCCAGCGATCGAAGCGGAAAGCCCGGAGCCGTCGCCGCCGATGGGGAGAACAGCTGCTCTGGTCCCTGTGCGCACGGCGAGGGCGAGGACTTGCAGCGGAGAGCGCGGCGCCGCGCCGTTGCACGGCGCGGCGGGCGCCCAACAATTTCACGGCAAAAGCTTCAAGCATATTTCTTTTTTCGGCCGTCCTCCGGACATAGGGGGGATACCCCCCGACTACCAACCCGTGGTTCCGCTGCGAGGAACCACGATGTCGCGCCGGAGGCGCGACTATCACTGCGGTCCTGCGCCGGCTCGGACCGCACCGTGTCTCCGTGGTAAATTTCCGGAACAGCCTGCCCGCCTACACCGTCAGCCTGCCCCTGAAGCCGCGCGCGCCGTAATAGGAGTCGGCGCCGTTGTGGTAGAAGAAGACGTGGCCGTAGCGGCGGTCGCAGAAGGTTGCGCCGCCCTGGGCGCGGATGGAGTCCGGGGTCTTCACCCAGCTGGAGGTCTTGCGGTCGAACTCGCCCAGCCGCTGCAGTTCGCGGTACTGCTCCTCGGAGAGGAGCTCGATGCCCATGGCCGCGGCCATCTCCACGGCGCTGCCTGCGGGCTTGTTCTCCTTGCGGGCGTCCAGGGCGGCGCGGTCGTAGCAGAGGCTGCGGCGGCCGGCGGGGCTTTCGGGGGAACAGTCGCAGAAGGTGAGCGCTCCGGTTGCGCCATCCACGGCCACCAGGTCGGGTTCCCCGCCGCTGTCCTCCATGGCCTTGAGCGAGGCGAGGGCCGCGGGCTTGGCCGCGATTTTATCCCGCACGGTTTCCCAGGCGAGACCCGGATGACGGGACAGGTGTTTCTCGAAGCGCTGTTTGAGGGTATCCAGCAGCGTGGCCGATTCCTTGGCGTTCATGCAGTCTCCTTCGCGCGCTGCGCGGTCAACGGGGCTTCAGCGTCTCGTACCTGGCAATCCAGTCCTTCACGCTCATCCTGCGCATGAGCTGGGCGACCAGGTCGTAGGGGATGTCGTCCAGGTACTTGAAGCGCACGCAGCTCTTGCCCATGTCCAGGGCGTGCGCCGAGTGCCTGGGGAACTCCGCGATGAACCAGTCCGACAGGGCTTTGTCGGCGTACAGGCCCATGTGGTACAGGTTGATGCTCCTGGCCTGGGATGCCAGGTTGACGAAGGGCAGGGGTGACTTGGGGTCGCAGTGGTAGCCCGGGGCGTAGAGGGAGTGGGGCACCACGTAGCCCACGGTGCCGTTGGCAGCCCGCTCCTCGAAGCCTTCCGGCAGGTTCTTTTGTATGGTTTCGCGCAGGCGCTGGAAGTACGGGACGCGCTCGGCGGGGATGCGTGAAATGTACTCGTCGATGGTCATGGCATGACCTCCTATCCATGAAAGCTATCCATGAATGCCAGCCGGGGCAAACCGTTTCGCGTCGACCATGGCGCGGGGTCGTGCTAGCATGGGGGCGACGTGGAGGGAACATGCGTGATGCCGTGAAGCGGATGACGTTGTCGATGACGCTGCTCGCGCTGGCGGCGCTCCTGGTCGTCGGGTGCAAACCCGGGGAGCTGACCCTGACGGGCCTGGTCAATGGGCCGCCGGGGGCCGACCTGTCGGGGTGGATACCGGCGGTAATGAACCGGGAAGGCTTGCAGCTCCTGGTCTTCACGCCGGACGTGGACGCGGCCGCCTGCCAGGAGTACCTGCGCTACGGCACGCTGGATGGCGGCCGGTACCGGGTCAGCTTCCCGGCGGAGTGGACGGACGCCTCGCTCTTCTTCTACGCGGACACCGACGGGGACGGGATGTTCTCCCCGTCGGGATCCGATCCGGAGATCCAGGCATACAATTACCGGACGGACATACGGCTCCTGGCGGAGGCCGAGAACGCGGCGAGCTTCGACCTGTGGCCGCTCCAGCGCCTGGAGGTGGAGCTGGGCCTGCCTCCCGGCATGGACGGGGCACTATTCAAGAAGATGGGCCTGGTGGCCATTTCCGCCCTTGACCGGCCGGGCCTGATGAGCATAGTGCTCAAGCCGGACGGGGCCAGCCTGACGGGTTCCACCGCATACGCATATCTGCCGACGGAGGAGGACGGCCCGTACTGGGGCTGCGTCAATGCATGGCTCCAGGACGGGGAGGACGGGCTGGAGTACTGGTTCACTTCGGACCGGCGTCCGGAGTCCATCCGGGGCGTGCTCGCGCCCTTGGGCAGCGGCCTTCCCATGCTGAGTTTCCGGGCGCGCGGGCTCGAGCCGGGGGCGTGGATCATGGCCGTCGGGAAAGGGCTCATCATCGACACCTGGCTGAACGACCGGGCCAGGGTGGACGAGGACGGGCTGGCGAGCATGAAGGGGATCTACGGGCCGGCCAGCTACTGGCTTTACGTGGACCGGACTGGGGACGGGTTCTCCGAGGACGACCGCGCCGGCTACTACGACGGCGGCAGCCTGGTCCTGAGCAATCCGGGTTTCGCCACCACCGTTATCAGGGACGCGACCCTGGCCCTGGACCTGTCGGCTCCCGCCTGGGTGGACTACGGCGAGCTGGTCAGCCTGACCGGATACCTGGCCCTGCCCGAGGATTCGCACGACGTTCCCTGGGACGACCCGCGCTGGAGCTTCTCCTACTACTTCAACCTGGAGGACAGCGCGCCCCAGATTTTCCCGGAGATGAACGGGCTCTTCCTGCCCCTGCCCGGGCGGCTGGAGGGCGTGCGCGAGCGTTGGTTCGAGGCCTCCATGCCCGCCGGCTCGTACGGCGTCAGCATGCGGGCCAGGCTGGAGACCGCCGGCGTGGCCGAGGACGAATGGCCCTCCGTCTACTGGTTCCTGCCCGACGGCTTCGAGCCCGGTGACCAGGGCACGCTGGAGCCGGAGAGCTGAGGGGGGGCGGTTTTTGACAGCCGGATGTGACCGCACTAGTCTTGCCGGGAAGACAGTTCACAAGAATTCAAAGGAGCATCCATGAAACTTCGTTTTTCCACGGCGGTCGTCTTGGCGTTGGTCCTGGTCTCATGCGAGCCGGATACGTCCCCCATCCCGGATTTCCTGCCCACCGTCGGCATATCCGCGATCACGCCGCGCGCGATCGCGGACATCACGGATCCCGAAGGCTACGCCGAGGCCACGTATCTCCTGCTCGGTCCCCTGCTCACCGGTTTCAGGGCGAACAGCACCATCAGGTCCAGCGGAGGGTACTCCATGGACATCCTGGACAGCAGCATGGAGTTCGACATCCTGCCCCTGCCCGGCGGCAGCGTGTTCCATTTCCAGGGTACCATGGCTGATGGTTCCGGCTGGATCAACGTGTACTACGACCAGGCGGCGAAAACCTTCAGTTTTGACCAGTGCCTCTACGTGCACGTTCCCGATTACATGGATGTCGCCATCCATGCCGAAGGGACGGACATACAGCTGGACCAGGATGGCTACTTCCATGCGCTCTATGATTTTTCCTACGTCGGCGTCACGCCGGCGGCGGAGTGGGAGCTGGTGAGCATGACCGCGGAAATCTACCGGGGCGAGTTCAACGCCGCCGGTGAGGTCGGGACCGGCTTCGGGTTCTACTCGGATGCCGACAGCGACGCGTCGAGCGGCTCGCGCGGCTACTGGAGTCCGAATATCTACGCCAACGCGGACATTCCCGGCGATGCGCCCGCTACCGTCAGCGCAGGCAACCTGGCGGATTGGGAGGCGATACTCTCCAGTGCCGAGGTGCTTGCCCTCGACAACGGCGAGGAGTCCTGGGAGATCCACTACAAGCTGGACGATGCGGCCCTGCCTGCCGGCACGGTGGATTACAGCATGAGCGGCAACGTGCTCTTCGACGATATTTCCGATTACCTGGTCGGGTTCACGGACAACCCCGACGCGGACGATCTCTCCGCCTGGGGCGCGGCCAGCCTCATCGGGGCGATGTTCCCCTGAGCCCATCGGGCACTCGCCTTTCCCGCGCCGCCGTCCCCGACGGCACGGGAGGGTTCTCGCCTGCCGTCAGCCCTGCCTGGGCAGCTCGAACTCGATGCCCCAGGGAACGCCGAACCTGTCCACGACGCTGCCGTAGACCGAGCCCCAGAAGGTCCGGTCGGCGGCCATGGTGGTCGTTCCGCCGTCGCCCAGCTTCTTGACCAGCTCGTAGGCCCGGGCCTCGCTCTCCACCTGGAGGTGCACGGTGATGTTGTCGCCGATCTTCGCCGGCGACGCTTCCCAGGCGTCGCTGAAGTACAGGCAGGTGCCGTCCGTGAAGGTGAGCGAGGCGTGCATCACCTTGTCCTTCCAGTCATCCCCGGGCGACATGCCGCCGCCGGCCGGGATGTCCTTGTACCTCATGATCTCCAGCTTGCCTGACAGGACGGATCGGTAAAACTCGACCGCTTGCTCGCAGTCGCCGTTGAACGTGATGTACGGAATCGCTTTCATGCAGTGCCCTCCAGCGCGGGTCGACGGCGCAAACAAGCGGGTTCCCATGCGGGTTCCCATGCCCGGGACGCGTGCACATTTTCGAATATACGGTTGGCCATGGAGCGGCAGCAAGCGGAAAAGGACGACGGGCCAGTCTTAACGCCGGTTTAACCGGGACGCTGGTTTTCTTAACGCGCCCTGAATGGGCCCGGCGGCGCCGCGTGGGTATGCTCTGTCCGGAGGCCCCCGGAACGGGCGGCCTCGGGGGCAGGTGCGTATGCGAGTGGTGATTGCGGGGAGCGGCAGGCTGGGCTCCAGCCTTGCGGCCGCGCTTTCGGCGGACGGGGACGACGTGGCCGTGGTGGACAAGCCGATGGACCGGCGCCGCCTTGGCGCGTCCTTCGACGGGCTGGCCCTGGAGGGGCATCCCATGGACCGCGCCGTCCTCGAGAAGGCCGGCATACGCGAGGCGGAGCTGTTCGTCGCCGCCACGGGAAGCGACAATCTCAACGCGGCGGCCATGCTGGCGGTGGCGGGCTTCTATTCGGTGCCCAGGTCCATAGCCAGGTTCATGGATCCGGAGAAGGCAGACTTCTATCGCTCCCTGGGCATGGAGGCGGTCTGCCCCACGGCCACCGGCATCAACCAGGTCCTGGACTTCATACGGCGCGGCGGCTTCCGTTCCCTGGAGGCGCCCATCGACACGGAGCGGGTGTGCGTGCGTCCCCGCGACGCTTGGCTGGGCCTGGATCCCGTGGACCTGGAGCTGGCGGACGGCCGCCGTCTCCTGGGCCTGGTGCGCGGCGGGCGCCTGGTCGCCGGCGAGGGCCAGTCGATCAGGCGGAACGACTCGCTGGTAGTCGGGATGCGGGGCTAGCCATGTCGAGCGTACTCATCGTGGGCGGGGGCAAGCTGGGCTATCACCTGGCCGCTTCCCTGCGCTCGGCCGGTTACGCGGTGACGGTCCTGGACCGCGACCCGGAGGCATGCGGCAGGATAGCCAGGGAGCTGGACGCGGTGGCGGTGCTGGGAGACGGGACGGAGGTATCGGCCATGGGCGATGCCGACGCGGGCAGGGCGGATTTCATCGTGGCGGCGACGGGGGCGGACGAGGACAACCTGGCCGTCTGCCGCATCGCCAAGGCGGTGCACCGCTGCCCGCGGGTGATAGCCAGGATCATCGACCCGCGCAACGAGGGCCTGTACCGGCTGGCCGGCGCGGACGCGGTGATCAATCCAACGGCCATGGCCGTGGACCGCATCCGCGACTCCATGCCGGAGACGGGCATGCGCCTGTTCTCCCTGTTCGAGAGCGCGGAGCTGTCCCTGGCCGAGATGGAAGTGGGCGAGGGGAGCGCGGCGGCGGGCAAGGCGGTGTCCGGGCTGAGGCTGCCCGGCGACTGCGTGCTCATTGCCCTGGTCCGGGCCGGCTCGGCCTCCATCATACGCGGGCCCACGGTGATGGAAGCCGGCGACAGGGTCTTCGTGCTGGCCAGGCCCGCGTCCATCGAGCCCATGCACCGCATCATGGCGGGGAGGGAACCGTGAGCCGGGGAAACGACGGCGCCAGGCGCCTCCGCGAGGTGGCGGCCGGCATGGCCGGCGAGCTCGCCTGGATGTCGGCGGTGCCGCTGGCCGGGCTGGCGCTCTGCCTGTTCCTGGGCTGGGTGCTGCCGTGATCCACCGCGTGCGGGCAGACGACTGGCGG
>JAKLIU010000470.1 GCA_022709445.1 Spirochaetota bacterium
CACCGCCTTCAGGTGCGGCGCACAGGCCCGCACCATCTGGAAGCCGCCGACCGCGTTCACCGCGAAGATGCGCTGGAAGGTTTCAGCGTCCAGCACGTCCCAGTTGGCCGCGCCGGTGAAGGTGGAGACGCCGGCGTTGTTGACCAGCGCATCGATGCGCCCCCAGCGCGCCATCGCGGCATCGACCAGCGCCCGGCAATCGGCGTCGACGGCCACGTCGCCGCGCAGCATCAGCGTGTCAGCGCCCGCCGCGTCGCAGGCCGCCTGCGAATCAAGCGCCTCGGCCTCGCTGCGCGAATAGTTGATCAGCACGTTGTAGCCCCTGCGGGCCAGTAGCAGCGCGGTGGCGGCGCCGACGCGCGAGCTCCTGCTGACCATCTCCGGGGAGGAGGCACGGCACGCGGCGTCCCTCAAGGCCCTGGCCGAGAACCCGGACCTCGCCACGGCGGGGGCCCGGCTCAATCCGGCCCTCGCGGCGGCGGAGACGCAGCCGCTTCTCGAGCACGTGCGGACGCCGCCCTCGCTCGCGGGCGTCACACCCGCGGGTGCCGCGCTGGACGGCGACGTCGTGCGCGAGGCCATCCGCGC
>JAKLIU010000471.1 GCA_022709445.1 Spirochaetota bacterium
TAGCCAACTTGACAATTGTTTCGAAACATTGCAACTATTGTTCATGGATGAACGGATGCAACGTCGCTACGAGCTCAAGGCGGTGATTTTCAAGGCACTCGCGCACCCCATGCGCATCTGCATGCTGGACAAGCTGAAGGAGCGATCATGGTGCGTCTGCGAGCTCGCGATGGAAGTGGGCATCAACAAGTCCGTCGCGTCAAAGCATCTATCCCAGCTCAAGGCCGCCGGCCTGATAGAGGATGAAAAGCGGGGAACCCTCGTGGAATACCGCCTGGTGGCACCCTGCATCCTGGACATGGCCGCGTGCGCCGAGAGCACCATCCTGGATAATCGCCGCAAACGGCTGGATTTCGCCGCCGCCCGATGAACACCGGGCTGTCGCCCCGATGCGCCCCCGGTACCCGAGCGCTTGACGCCGCTCTCCCTGCCCGCCTCGCGCTCCTCTCGGCGCATCCCTGCGCCTCGTCCTCGCCAGCTCGGAATGGATCGCTCGGTTCAAATCCGCGCACCGGGTACCCAACCCGCAGTTTCCCTCCGGGAAACTGCGATGTCAAATGAAACGGCCGCCCTGAAAGGGCGGCC
>JAKLIU010000472.1 GCA_022709445.1 Spirochaetota bacterium
GTGCATGTAGGCAAGCAGACCAACCTGGTGAAAGAGCTGTTCAATGATAAGAGTACGGAAGGCGTGCAGCGATATGAGAATATCCAGGAGTTACTGAACTCTATAAAAGAATGGACGGAGAGTCCCGACAATGAAGATGGGGAAGTGGTGGACAAAAGTCTTGCTTCCTATTTACAACAAATCACCCTGCTTACGGATGCCGATGAAAAAGATCCGGATGCCGATACGGTGAAACTGATGACCATTCACGCGGCCAAGGGGCTGGAGTTTGGTTGTGTCTTTGCCGCCGGACTGGAGGAAATGCTTTTCCCCAATGCCATGGCCATAAATACCCGGGAAGAACTGGAGGAAGAACGACGTTTATTTTATGTGGTGGTCACCCGGGCCAAGCAACGGCTCTGGATCACTTATGCAAATACAAGGTATCGCTTTGGTCAGCTCGTACAGAATGATCCTAGCCGGTTTATCGAAGAGATACCGGAAGATTACCTGGACCGAAGTTTTGCCGGAGTCGGTTCATCAGGAAAGCCCGCAAATAACTGGGGTGGTGGTTCTGCCTTTAACCGGATGAAGGGCTGGGGCAGT
>JAKLIU010000473.1 GCA_022709445.1 Spirochaetota bacterium
TCGCTTCGCTCGCTATGATGCTGCGTTTAAATGAGGCGTATTGCTCTTTGTATAAGGCATCTACCGTGTGACCGCGGGAATTTGATAGGTGGGCGATACTGGGATTGAACCAGTGACTTCTACCGTGTGAAGGTAGCACTCTCCCGCTGAGTTAATCGCCCACCTATCAAACTCTCTGGCAGGAGCCCTACAACCAATGACTCCCGCTGAGTTAATCGCCCATCCATCAGACTCATACGGAGCAAGCCCAACTACAAAACAGCTCCCGCTGAGTTAATCGCCCATCTAACAAACTCTCAGGTAGGAGCCCAACTGTAAGCCAGCTCCCGCTGAGTTAATCGCCCACCTATCAAACTCTCTGGCAGGAACCCTACAACCAATGACTCCCGCTGAGTTAATCGCCCATTTATCAAACTCTCCGGCAGGAGCCCCACTGCAAGCCAGCTCCCGCTGAGTTAATCGCCCTTGGATCGAACGAAAGGTCGGGGCGATCCTAGCATCCGGTTTTGGGGCTGTCAAGCTGGACGGGTTTTCGGGAGCTGGGGGAGCGCCGGCACTCGTCGAAACTAGTCGGTCAACTGT
>JAKLIU010000474.1 GCA_022709445.1 Spirochaetota bacterium
CTGACGTCCCCGCGCACGCGGGGGTGAGCCCACGTCCTCCCCTACACACCAGTCAACCGCGGCGACGTCCCCGCGCACGCGGGGGTGAGCCCGTCCCCGTGTATGTGCCGCCGGGCGAGTCGATGGACGTCCCCGCGCACGCGGGGGTGAGCCCCCAACCCGAAGGAGGCCGCTGTGGCCAACATTGACGTCCCCGCGCACGCGGGGGTGAGCCCTTTCCGGGCGTACATGTTGTGGCGGGATTCGGGACGTCCCCGCGCACGCGGGGGTGAGCCCCGCTTCCCGACCATCCGGGGATCCGGTGAGGTGGACGTCCCCGCGCACGCGGGGGTGAGCCCGGCCGCGCGGTCCGCAACGCGATCGCGTCCCAGACGTCCCCGCGCACGCGGGGGTGAGCCCTCGTCGCCGAAGCCGCAGCCATCGCAAAAGTCGACGTCCCCGCGCACGCGGGGGTGAGCCCTCTTGCGGGACTTGTGGCGAGAAGCGCGACGCGACGTCCCCGCGCACGCGGGGGTGAGCCCCAAGCTCCGGCAGTCGGGTCTCCCAGCCCGCGGGACGTCCCCGCGCACGCGGGGGTGAGC
>JAKLIU010000475.1 GCA_022709445.1 Spirochaetota bacterium
ATGCCGGGCGTCTCCCTGGCCTTTCCGGCATCCAGGGTCGAGTCCGGGAGCATATAGTGCAGAAGCCCCCCCACCTTCGCCGCCGGATCGTAGACGGCCACGGCGATGCAGGACCCCAGGGCGTAGGTGACCATGGAGTCCGCGGGGTTGTTGCTCACCTTGAGGTCCGATATGCCGACGACGAGTTCCGCCATGAATCCTTACTTCCGGTATACGCCGGGCTCCGCGTACTGAAACGGGTGGCTGAGCCCCGTAAGGCTCTCGGAGTGGCCGATGAAGAAATATCCTCCCCTGGCCAGCCGGCCGTGAAAGCGGTTCACCAGGCCCTCCTGGGTCTTCTTGTCGAAATAGATCATCACGTTGCGGCAGAAGATGACATCGAAGGGCTCGCCCGCCGCGATGGGCTCCATGAGATTGAAGCGCTCGAAGCTCACGACGTCCCGCACGTCTTTCTTCACGCGGTAGTGGCCGGCCCAGTTTCCCTGGCCGACCTGGAAATACTTCCTGAGCAGATCGGGCGGAATGGATTTGACCCGCTCCGCCGGGTAGATGCCCTGCGCGGCCTTCTTCA
>JAKLIU010000476.1 GCA_022709445.1 Spirochaetota bacterium
CGAACACCTGCTGCTCGCGCCAGAACGCGAGGACTTCCTCCTCCATGGACGGGAAGCTGACCTTGGGGTCTACGGGCTGGAACATGGGGACTCCTGCGGGAACGATTTGACCGCCCGGGCGTTCCGCGCTACCGAAAGCCGCCGAGGCAGTGGCGGGAGTATGCCATGAAGGAGGAAAGAATTTCCAGCGCACCGCCGTAGCCTGGGCCGGATGGTTGGTCAGTGAAGGAAAGGCAACCACAGAGTCACGGAGACACAGAGGGAAGCGATGGGGTAGAGGAGCTGGCTCGCGAGTCGTCTGCTTCATGCTTTTACTTTCTCTGTGCCTCTGTGTCTCTGTGGTTCAATTCCGGACTGACGCCTCTCCGTTCCTCCGTGGCGGGCTGCCGGGAGGGGCGGCTTGCGTTCCGGACGGGTTGTTCCTATGCTGTACGTGGCTGAAGCGGAGGGAACATGGACGGGAACGGCACGACCATCCTCCTGGTGGAGGATGAGGGCATCATCGCGCTCGCCGAGACCCGGGCCCTCGAGCGCTTCGGCTACCGCGTCGTCCATACCCTGAGCGGCG
>JAKLIU010000477.1 GCA_022709445.1 Spirochaetota bacterium
GAGGACGGCGAAGACCGCGCCGGAGGCGCCCAGGAGGAAGACCGAGTAGGCCCCCGCGAGGAGGTAGGCGGCCAGGGAGAAGAGGCCGGCCAGGAAGCCCGTGAGGAGGTAGTAGAGGAGGAACTCCGAGCTGCCGAGCTCGCGCTCGACCTGGGTGCCGAAGAAGAGGAGGCCGAGCATGTTGACGAGGAGGTGCGAGAGGTCGGCGTGGACGAACATGTAGGTGAAGGGCTGCCAGATCCTGCCTGAGAGCACCGACATGGGATTCATCGCGAAGAGGTAGGGCACGGCGGGAGAGAGGTAGCCGAAGGCCGTCACCAGGATGTTCGCGCCGATGAGGTAGAGGCAGAGGTTCCGGTTCGAGTAGGGAAAGGGCCTGCGTACGAGACTGCTGCGATCCATGGACTCTACTGTACGGAATATTCGGCCCCGGGGCAAGCTTGCGGGAAGGCCGCCGCCCGCGCTACCATGCCAGGCGGAGATACCGCGATGCCCGAGCGAGCGCCCGACTGCCTGAAATGCCTGCACTTCCGCGTCACCTGGGAGCCGCAGTTCCCGCGCTCCTGC
>JAKLIU010000478.1 GCA_022709445.1 Spirochaetota bacterium
ACTGCACGCCGGGGTCGGCGCACAGCCACGCGGCCAGCGCGACGTGATCCCAGATGTCGCGGGCGCGCACCTTCTGCCGGACCTTGCCGTCGAGCCGGTTGGTGAGGTCCCACCAGCCGTCGTCGATCACGGCCTTCATGAACGCGTCGGTGATGCGGAGGCTGTTGTTGGAGGACTGGCCGCTCACCGTGTTGTAGGCCTCGCCCTCCCAGTCGGTGGTGTACTCCTCGGGCTCGAAGTCCCAGATGCCCTGCTCGGCGAGCTGGACGAGTTGGAAGAGGTACGACGGCGGCACTTCGTCGGCGAGGGCGGCGCGCAGGGCGTCCCCGAGCTCGCGGTTCTGCTTCGGGTCGAAGCGGCCCGCGCCGTCGCCGTCGGCATCCGCCTGGTCCGGGTTGGCGACCAGCGGGCAGTTGTCCGTGGGGCACTCGTTTTCGGGGTGGCCGGGATCGCCGAACCCGTCGCTGTCAGTGTCCACGCATATCCATTCGTCGATCGCCAGCCGCAGGACGAACATGTCGTACCCGCCGCCGTGGGTCCCCTGGATGGCGTTGACGGTCGGAAACG
>JAKLIU010000479.1 GCA_022709445.1 Spirochaetota bacterium
TGCCCAGCGCTGTTGGCAGCAGGACCGGCAAGGTACCGAGCGCCGCCAGGCCGACCAGCCCGAGCGTATTGAGATGCAGATGGAAAAGGCGCAGTGCCTTCCAGTAAGGCGGCAAGGCCGGAATCAGCAGGACGGCGAGCAGGGCCAGCATCAGACAGCCAAGCGCAGCGCCGTACCAGCGCCAGCCGGGGTGCGGCGATCCCAGGGTGGCACGCGCCCTGCCAGCGATCCAGTTGAGCAAAACGGCCGTCAGCACGAGGTCGACCGCAGCCGCCGCATGCAGCAGCCAGTATGGCAGCCAGCCCTGCATGGCGGCGACCGCCACTAGCCCGGCCAGTTGCGCGGCGGCCGGCAATCGGGCGATCAATCGCCCCGGATCGCCGGTGCGCGTCAGCACCGGCACGAAATGACTCATTGCCGCGAAGATCAGCGGCACGATGCCGACTGCGAACGCCAGATGCGCCACCGCCAGCGGCGAACCGACCCCGCTCAGCGCCAGACCGGCGCTGCCCAGCAGGGAGAGAAGGGTCAGGCTCGCGGTTCGGAGCAATCAGCTGACGACG
>JAKLIU010000048.1:0-8209 GCA_022709445.1 Spirochaetota bacterium
ATTCCTTCTTGCCCATCTGGCTGTTGGTGAGGAAGGTGGCGTTGCCGCCCTCGTCCCAGCAGGCGGTCTCGAAGGAGCAGCGGGTGCGGGTGGAGGCTTTATCGAAGATGAGGACGATGTTCTTGCGGTTGAGGAGGTTGCCCTTGACCCCGGAGCGCTTCTTGGCCTTGAGGTCGTGGGAGAGGTCGAGCATGTAGCGGATTTCTTCGGTGGTGAAATCCTTGAGGGTCAGGAAACTGCGTCCTTTGAGGTTGACGGGCATGGAAGTCCTCCTTGGTATGGTGCGGATCCGGCCGGTTCCGCGAGCGGCGGGCCGGGTGCGATTCGGGTATAGCACCCGGCGCGCGATATGGTCAAGGCCGCGGAATTATTCATTGTATCGCATAAAAATGCGGCGTTTGCGGGGGATGTGCGGGCGGAAACGCGTGGAGGCTCGATTGCAAACCAGGCCTTGGACGGTCATACTGTTCCCATGATCCGTCCTCGCGTTTCCCGCCGCTCTCCCGCCGTCCTCGGACTCGCGTTTTCGCTCCTGCTCCTGGCCGCGTTGCCCGCGCTCGCGCAGGAAGCGCCGCCCGCAGCCGCCCAGGACGCCCCCGCGGCGACAGCGTTCGACGCCACCGATCCGCGCTGGGTTCCCGGGGTGCCGGTGGTCCAGCGTCCGATCATGAGCGGGCGGCGGGTGGAGCTGGCCCGCGAGTACTCGCTGGTCCACCACGGCATCGACGACTGGAAGCTGGAAGGACCGCTGGCCGTGGTGGTGCACTTCACGGGCACCGATTCCCTGGCCGGTTCCCTGGGGGCCTTCATGGACGACGAGCTGCCCTCATCGCGCCCGGACATAGCCGCGGGCGGGCGGCTGAACGTGGGCGTGCACTACGTCATCGCGCGGGACGGGACCGTGTACGCGCTCATGCCGGAGTACGCGATGGGGCGGCACACGATAGGCTACAACCGCGTGTCGCTGGGGATAGAGCTGGTGGGCTCGCGGCCGGGCTCGCTGACCGCCGCCCAGCTGGACGCCTGCGCCGCCCTGGTGGCGGACATGGCCGCCCGCCATCCGGGGATGCGCTACCTCTTCGGCCACCACGAGTACGAGGAAGCCGGACGAGCCCACGCGGTCCTGCGGCTGGAGCTGCTCCAGGGGTACGCGCCAACCGTCAAGATCGACCCGGGCGCGGCCTTCATGGCCTCGCTCAGGGAGCGGCTCAAGGCCCGCTTCTCGCTGGAATTTTTGGACTGAGCGCGGCTTCCGGCGGGGTGCCGGGCCGCGCGGACGGCATACGATCCGGAGGGACACAGATGACCGAACATGCGAGACTTCCCGCCATTCGCGCCAAGGCGGCTCTCCTGGCCGCGTTCCTGGCGGCGGCAGGCGCGTCCGCGCTTTCCGCCCAGGCGAGCGGCGGCGATCCCGTGTCCATCGTGGCATCATGGCTGGGTGCCAAGCCCTACGCGGGCGCGGACCGTGCCTACTCCGAGGCCGACCTGGCGGTGCCGGCTTCCGTGGCCGCCGCGGCGGAGGCCCTGGGCGTCTCCCGGTTCTCCCTCCTGCGCAACGAGATCTACGCCCGGCGCGGCTACATGTTCAAGACGCCGAGCCTGGACTCCATCTTCAGGGCCACCCCCTGGTACCGGCCCGACCCGTCGGCAAGCCTGGCCACGCTCGGCGCCCGCGAGAACGCGAACGTCACCTGGATCAAGTCCCTGGAGGACGGGTACGACCTTGGGGTGGTCAGGAGTTTCCTGCGGGACAAGGAATTCTACGGCAGCTCGCAACTGTATCTGGCCGGGTACTACTACGAAATGCCGCCCGAGGTGCAGTCCGCGCTCTCGCACCTCGGCACCAATCCCTCGCGCTTCCTGTCCTGGGAGATCTACGCGCGCCACGGCTACGCCGTGCCCGGTCCCATGGAGCGGCTGCTCGATGGCGTGTACTGGTTCGAGAAAACCGGCCTGGGCATGGCCAAGACCCTCGGCCGCATGGACAAGGTGGCGCTGGCCAACCTGGAGCTGCTGCGCTACCACGAGTGGCCCTTCATCCTGAAGGCGGTGCCGTATTCGGTGCCCGCCGGCGTGGAGATGATACCGGCGGTCGGCTACGGCGCCTTTTTCGTGCGCAGGCTGGACACGGAGGGCGGCACCTACTACTTCAGCTCGCACCGCGTGTGGGACGCGCTGGTGGCGGACTCCCAGGTCGTCGGGGACGCGCACGCGACCGTCACCGCCAGCCTGGTCCCGGCGGCGGTCGCGGAGGCCATCAAGGCCGAGCGCGACCCGAGGAAGAAGCTGATCCTGTACTTCCAGAACAAGCAGTACCGGGGCTACGTCGATACGCTCAAGTTCAACCTGAGCGACATGAGCCCGCCGGAGTACCTGAAGGGAGCCCTGTCGACCCTGGGCATCGACTGGCGCAGGGCGCTCCGCAAGGAGATACACGCCCGTAACGGCGCGCGCATGTTCGACGCCGACCTGGCCCCCGTGTTCTCCGCCTGCACCTGGTACAAGGGCCTGCATGACCTGACTCCCGGCACCGCCTCCCGCTTCCCCGCCGCGGCCAAGGTGACCGCAATCGAGCTGTCCAACTACGCCTTGCTGGAAGGCGCCGAGCTGCACGACCTGTACGCGGGCCGGGACGGAGCCGCGGCGGTGGTCGACCTGCAGGGAAGGCTGCATTTCATTCGCATGCTCGCGCTGACCGGGTACGGCGGGGACGAGGGAAGCCTGGTCGTGGGCGTGGATTACGACTCCCGGGATGAGTACGACGCCTCCTTCGGCTTTCCCATGGACGCGGAGGAGACGAGGCGGTATCTCATGCGGCGAGTCGAGGAAAAAGTGGGGGATCTCGAGGGCATCTACTACGAGCAGTACCTCGGGGGAGGCGCGGGATGTTGAGCATGAGGCGTTTCCTTCCGGCCGCCGCCCTGGCGCTCGCCGGTTTTTCCGCGGCTGTCGCTCAGTCCTGGGTGGACGTGTCCGCGGGCTATGATCCGGCGGCCCTGGTCAGGATGCTCCCGCCCGACGCCCTCCGCTCGCTGGACGCGCCACGCTTCCTGCCGGTCTCGGAGGCCGCAGCGCTCCTGCCCTTCATGGAGGACGGTGACCTCCTCATCTCCGTCGAACGCCTGGGCGCGCGGCGGCTCTACCCGGTCAAGGTCCTGGTCTGGCACGAGATAGTCAACGACCGGTTCGGGTCCGAGGGGCTGTGCGTGACCTTCTGCATCCTGACCGGCAGCCCCGTCGTGTTCCTCTCGTCGGCGGTGGCGGCCGACGGAGCCCTCACTCCCCACACCTTCGGCGTGTCGGGATATCTCTACGAATCCAACCTGGTGATGTACGACCGGCAGACCGGCTCCACCTGGCCGCAGCTGGCGCTGCGCTGCGTTTCCGGGAAGGAAGCCGGCAAATTCCTGAGCCCGCTGCCGTACGGCCTCGTCACCTGGAAGCGGGCCAGGGAGGAACTGGGCTCCGTGCCGGTGCTCTGCGGGGACGGTCGCGCGTGGATGCCCGATCCCATGGTGTACGCCGGCCGGCCGAGCCCCCTGCTCGTCGGCTACGAGAGTTCCCCCGGCTTCAGGGCGCCCGTCAGCCCCGCCGCGGTCGCCGCCAGCGGGGAGCGCGCGAAATTCCCCGTGCTGCACCGCCCGTCGGCGCCATCGCCCGAACCGGTGCCATTCACGGGCGACGGAGGCGAGCTGGAACAGGGGGCCGAGCCCGCGCTGCTGATGCACGAGTTCGCCTGGAGGGCCTTCGGGGCGGCGGGTCTCCTCCCGTAGCCTGGGAGCCCGCCTCCGGACCGGGCCGCAGGCCTTGCCTTCCGGCCACGGAAGGCAAAGCTTCAGCCGCCGTGCTCCCGCGCGTAGGCTATCGCCCGGTCCAGCTCCAGGGGGCGGGAGAAATAGAAGCCTTGGAAGAGGCCGAAGCCCAGGCCTCCCAGCCTGACGGCCATCTCCCTCGTCTCGACTCCCTCCACCACGATGTCCACGCCGTAACCGCTGCCCAGGGACATGATGCCGCGCAGCACGTCGTCGTTGGCCATGCCCTTGCCGCCCGCGTCCAGGAGCAGGCGGTCCACCTTCAGGGTGTTGAAGGGCAGGGAGCCCAGCCGTCCCAGGGACGAGTAGCCCGAGCCGAAGTCGTCCAGGGAAATCCGGTAGCCGAGCCCGGACAGCGTGCGCAGGGCGGGCCCGGCCTTGCGCTCCTCCGCCGTGCAGGACTCGGTCACCTCGAAATAGATGCGCCCCGGATCCAGCTCCCCGGAGGCGGTCCTGGCCGATATCTCGCCTATGTGGCCGCAGTCGGCCAGCTGGACCATGGACAGGTTGACGGCCAGCTTGGCCCGGATGCCGGCCTCAGACAGGGCGTCCGACATGGCCGCGGCCGCGCCCAGGCACCACGAGCCGAACTCTATGATGAGCCCGAAGTCCTCAAGGATGGGGATGAACTCCGCGGGCGGCACCTCCGTGCCGTCGGGCTTGCGCCAGCGCGCGAGCGCCTCGAAGGAGCTGAGCTCGCCGGAGGCCGTGACTATGGGCTGGAGCACCAGCCGGAAGCCGGAGAAGCCCGGCCCGGCCTTGAGCGCCTCGGCCAGCTCCGTGCGGCGGGTGACCCGTTCGCCCAGCTCGGCCGTGAAGAACACCCAGCGGTCGCGCTCGCGCTTGGCCTCGTACAGGGCGGCGTCGGCCAGCCTCAGGAGCTCCCCCGCGTCCCGGCCGTCGCGGGGGTACAGGGCTATGCCGAAGCTCGCCGTCGTCCGGATCTCTCGGCCCTGCACGCGAACCAGGCCGGATATGGCCGGCTTGAGCTTCCCGAGCACGTCCGCGACGTCCTCCTCGCGGCGCAGCGAGGCGAGGGTGATCACGAACTCGTCGCCTCCGATCCGGTAGACGCGGTCGGAGTCCCGCAGCTGGGCGCGGATCCTCGAGCCGATTTCGCGCAGCAGCCCGTCGCCCGCCGAGTGCCCGTAGCCGTCGTTGACCAGCTTGAAGTGGTCCAGGTCAAGGTACACCAGGGCCATGGTGCGCTCGCCCCCCAGCCGCTCCAGGAGGCCGATCACGGTCGCCGATTCCTCCAGGAAGGCCTGGCGGTTCGGGAGACCCGTGACCGCGTCGATCCGGGCGTTGCGAACGCTCTCCTCCGCGCGGGCGTGTATCTCCGACACCATGGAGGCGGCGCTCCTGGCCATGGAGGAGATCTCGTCGTCGGCCCCGTCGTCCAGGGAACCCGGGTCCCTGCCGGCGGCTATCTCCGACATCCCGCGTTCCAGGAGCTCGACGCGGCCGGTGAAGCGCCGCGAGAGCGTGCGGTGGAGGGCGGCGATGGCGACGCCGGCGGTGCCCGCACCGGAGAGCAGGGCTATCAGCACCGACACCAGGAGGAATTTCCGCAGGGGGCCGCGGTCGAATTCGAAGACGCAGACGGGCGGGCTGTCGACGTGGTCGAAGCCGCGCGGCGGGAAGGAGAGCCGCCTGGTCCGGAGGAGCCGGTCGCCGTCCGCGAGTTCCTGGTCGGTCCCCGATTCAAGGGTCCGGAGCGTCAGTTCCTGGATGGCAGGATCCACGGGTCCGGTCTGGAAGTAGGAGTAGATGCTGGCCGGGTTGGCCAGCACGCAGTCCACGAACCTGACCAGACCGCCGCCGTCCCCGTCCGCCCCGAACACCAGGTTTACGATGCCGGAGTAGCACTGGCCCGGGTACACGCGCGGCGCCACGCTCTCGAAACGGGTGGAGATCTCGATGATGAAGTCCGCGCCCGCCGGGGAGTGGTACTGGTAGCCGTTCACCTCCCCGGTCCGCGTGGAGAGCGAGATCCGCTGGTCGGCGAAGCGGCCGGTGCCGTACAGTCCCTCGAGGAACAGCCGCAGCTCCCCGCTGATGCCGAAGAGGTCAAGTCCGTCGTCGGGGGGGAAGGAGGTGGCGGCCACCTTGCCGTCGCGCCCGATGAAGTAGATTTCCCCGATGCCCAGTTCGGCGGCGGCCCGCTGGAGGCCCTCCCGCCCGGCGGCGATCGCCGCGCCCGGGGATGGGAAGCGGAGCGCCAGGCTCTCAAGGGCGCGGCGGCCGTTGACCCGGATATCCGATTCGATGGCGGAGACGAGCAGGTCGAAGAGGGCGAAGCGGTTCTCGGCGTCCCGGTACGCCGCCCGCTCGGCCCCGGTGATGGCACCCTGGAACAGCCAGGCGCCGCAGGCGGCTACGCCCAGTCCCGCGGCCAGTCCGCAGGCGAGGATGGCCGTCACGAGGCGCCGGTAAATGAAGGCCCTGATGTGGTGCCGCATCCCCATTGATGATAGGTCATCATCCCCGATGGCGCAATCCTGAATCGATATGTAATGTATTTTTCCGCCCGGGGGAACCGCGCCCCGTGTTGCCGAATCGGCCGTATCGTCGTACCATTGCCCCATGAGCGACGCAGGCGAGGGCATCGGGCGGGACGGCGGGGACGGACCCCTCCTCAAGGAGGGCGAACGGCGCACGGTGACCGTCCTGTTCTCCGACATGAAGGGCTTCACCGCCCTGTCGGAGCGCACCGACCCGGAGGAGATGGACGCCCTGATGACGCGGGTGTTCGCCCGCTTCGAGGCCATCATCCGCAAGCACGGCGGCTACGTGGAAAAGTACATAGGCGACGCGATGGTCGCCGTGTTCGGCGTGCCCGAACTGCACGAGGACGACGGCGCGCGCGCCATCGACTCGGCCCTGGAGTTCAACGCCCTGCTCAGGCGGCCGCCCCCGGACCTGCCCCAGGGCGTGCAGTTCCGCACCGGCATCCATACGGGGCTGGTCACCACCGGCCGCCGCGGCAGCTACGACGTGGTCACCGGGCACACCATGGCGGTGGCCTCCAGGCTGCAGACGGCCGCCGCCCCGGGCGGCATCTACGTGTCCGGCCCGGTGCGCGACCGCTGCGACAAGCTGTTCGTCTTCGGCGAGCCCCAGGAACTGTCGCTCAAGGGCAAGGAGGACCGGGTGCTCGCCTGGCCCGCCCTGGCCAGGCGCAAGGCCATCTTCGACTACGCCACGCCCTTCGTGGACCGCAGGCAGCCCCTGGAATTCCTGACCGCCGAGTACGTGCGCCACATGCGGGGCGAGAGCCGCGGCGTGTACGTCACCGGGGACGGGGGCCTGGGCAAGACGCGGCTGGTGGCGGAGTTCTGGGCCCGGCTCAAGGGCTTCCCGGATTTCAACGCCACCTTCCTGGCGGTCAACCCATCATCCTTCGGGAACGCCGAGTACGCCGCCGTGATGCACGCGGCCGCCGATTTCCTCGACCTGCGGGCCGACTCGTCCTGGGAGGAGTTCTCCGCGGCCGCCACCGAGAAGGCCGGCCTGGACCAGGCCTTCCTCAAGGACGCCTACGGGCTCTGGAAGCCCGCCGAGCGCCCCCAGGTGGAGAGCCGGTTCCTGGCCGCGGTCGCCGCCCTGTTCGACGCCATCCTGGCCTCCGACGGGGACGTCTACCCGGACGTGGTCTTCGTGGACAACGCCCGCCTCACCGACGAGCGCAGCCTGGAGTTCTTCCGCGGCTTCTTCTCGTCGGCCCGGTCCAAGCCCTTCGTGGTGCTCTGCGACCGCGTCCGCTACGATCCGGCGGCGGCGGTGTTCGGGACCATAGAGGACCTGGCCCTGGAGCCCCTGCCGGACGCGGACGCCGCCGAGCTGGCGCGAGCCCTGTCCCGCTCCCTGGACGGCGAGGCCCTGGACGACGCGGCCGTGAACCTGGTGGTGGAGCGTTCCCAGGGCTACCCGCTGTTCATAGAGGAGTACGTCAAGCTGATCCGCAGCTCCCGCGACGCCA
The DNA here is from genome assembly GCA_022709445.1 of Spirochaetota bacterium. Taxonomy (GTDB): domain Bacteria; phylum Spirochaetota; class Spirochaetia; order Treponematales; family UBA12059; genus JAKLIU01. Next base: position 7,798 of record JAKLIU010000048.1, read on the forward strand.
CCAGCGTGCCGGACAGCATCCAGACGACCATCCTGGCGGCCATGGACAGGCTGGAACCGGAGACCCGCGCCCTGGCGCAGCGGCTGTCGGTGCTGCGCTACCCGTTCCGCGAATCCTTCGCGCTGGCCATGCTCGAGCGCACGGACGGCGCAACCGAGGACGCGGTCCGCGCCCGCCTGGGCCGGCTGTCGGAGGAGCGCATCCTGGCCCCGGTGCAGGACGGGCTGTGGGCATTCAAGCACGCCATCGTCCGGGAGGCCGTCTACTCGTCCCTGCTCCTGCACAACCGGCGCATCCTGCACGGGATGGCGGCCGCCCTCCTGAGGCCCTCGGGCAAGCCGGCGGACGTCTTCCACCACCTGGTGGAGGCCGAGGACTGGTCCGGCGCGCGGGTCTTCCTGGTCAGCGAACG
>JAKLIU010000048.1:8219-10319 GCA_022709445.1 Spirochaetota bacterium
GCGTGCCGTACATCCAGAAGATCATCGAGCACTGTCCCGGGGACGCCACCGGGGAGCTGATAGAGCTGCACTTCCTCAAGTACGCCACCTTCTACAACAACAAGGTCTACGAAGGGTTGTACTCCATCGTCCACGACATGTACCGGCTGGCCCTGCGCGCCCGCAACCGCTTCTACCTGGCGCGCTGCTACCACCTCTTCATGACCAGCTACTACATGAGCCTGGACTACCGCTCGGCGGTGCTCTACGGACGCAAGGCCCTGGACGCCTACGAGGGGGCCGGGAACGAACGCGGCGCTGCCAACGCCCGCTTCTTCCTCGCGGCCTGCTACATTGGCCTGGACGACACCGCGAGCGCGGCCGAGGCCGTGGACGGCATCGGGGCGGACGAGCCCTACGCGGCTTCCCTGCGCGAGAACGCCATGGCCAGCCTCTGCCGGGCGCGCGGGAAGCACCGCGAGGCGGCCAGGTGGAGCGAGGCCGTCATGGCCAGGGCCATGGCGGACGGCGACGAGGACGAGGCCTGCCGCCGGCGCGCCCAGCTGGTCGCGGAGTCCCTGGCTGACCTGCGTTTCGGCATGGTGATCGCCTCCCGTCCGGACCGGCCGTACTGCGGTTTCGACGGCCACATGGCGGTGCCCTACCACGCCGCCCTGGGCACGGCCCTCCGCCTGGCCGGGGACCCGGAGGGTTCCGCCAAAGCCTTCGCCACGGCTGCCTACCACCTGGCCCAGGCCAGGAGCGAGGTCGAGCGCGCCTACGCAGGATCGGTGCTGGCCTGGGCGCGGCTCCTGGCCGGTGACCGCAAGGAGGCGCGGCAGTCCGCCCTGGCCGCCCTGGAGTCCGCCGTCCGGTGCCGCCACTACGAGGCCATGTTCTCCTGCGAGGTGAGCCTGGCCGAGCTGGCCCTCGTGGACGGCGACCGGGACGAGTTCGCCTTCTTCACGCGCGACGCATCCATGCTCTCCGGAGCCCCGGCGTGGAAGGACCGCAAGAGCCTGGCGCGCTTCTGGTACTTTGCGTGGGTACTCCTGGAGTCGGCCGGCGGGGGGGACCAGGGCGGGCGGCTCAGGTACGACGAGCGCGACGAGTACCTGTCCGAGGCCAAGGCCCTGCTGGAGGCCGAGCTGGAGGAGATCGACGAGTCGGACCGGGAACGGGCCCTCGGGCTGTCCGTGTTCGGGCGGATCATGCGAGAATGAGCCGTCCGGTGCCGGGATCTCCGGCTTCCGGCATGCATGCATGAAACAGGGGTGACAATGAAACCGCAACCGTCCTTGATCGCGCTGATCCTGATCCTGTCGGCCGCAATCGGCGCCGCGGCCCAGGGAGCGCCCGACTCGCCCGTCCTCGACGATGCGTTCGTCGACCGGGTGCTCGCCTCCTACGCCGCCGCGCCGCGCGGATTGCCGTACCAGCAGCGCCTGGACAAGGCCATGGTGGATACCATGACGCACTACGGCATGACGGTCAGGGTGGGGTTCCAGGTGAAGACCTTCGCGGACATCCTGGCGTACCTGGGCACCAAGGAGGCGCTGGGCGGAAACGTGGACGACATCACGCTCCTGGTCCTCTACCAGGTGCGCGCGGAAATGGTAGCGAGCGAAGAACTGGATGCCGCATCCCTGGCCGCCGCCCTCGAATCAATCGACGGGCAGATAGCCGAGGCCGAGCGCGACAGGAGGTCGGACGGCGACTTCTTCCATCCGGACGACCTGTACCTGATACGCAGGCGATGGTCGGAGATCACCGCCGCCCTGGGGAGCTGAAGGCGGGGGGCGGCCGCGGCGTACGCCGCGGCCGGGCCACGCGGTTCATTTCCTGCCCGCGTGCGGGTCCTTGTTCGGGTAGAGGAAGCGCTTGATCTTCTGGCTCGGCGTCTTCTCGAAGGGATCCTTCTGGATGTGCACCTTGCCGATCTTGCTGAAGCCGGCCAGGCGCGCGTTGATCTCCTTGCGGATGTTCTCCAGGAGCACGCCCACGTCCTCGATGCCGTCCGCGACGGCCGCCTCGACCCGTTCCAGGATTTCCGGTTTCAGGTGCACCAGGGCCGCCAGGCCCTTCTCGTCGGAGTACACCAGGGACTCGGCCACGTACTCG
>JAKLIU010000480.1 GCA_022709445.1 Spirochaetota bacterium
ATCATGCAGGTCTGTATGCCCAGCCGCCTGAACGCCGCGATGGCGGCCGCGCTCGTCGGCTTGACCGTGTCCGCCACGGCCAGGAGCCCGGCCAGCCTGCCGCCGACGGACACGAGCATGGCGGTCTTCCCCAGGGCGGCGAGCCGTCCCAGGTCCTTGTCCGCCGGCGCTGCGTCCACTCCGCGCTCGGTCAGCATGCGGCGGTTGCCCACCAGCACCTCGACCCCCGCCAGCTCGGCCCTGATCCCGCGCCCGGGCACCGCCTCCATCCGCCCCGGGGCCTCCAGCGCCAGCCCGCGGGCCTCCGCCGCCCTCACGACCGCCGCGGCCAGCGGATGCTCGGAGCCCTGCTCGGCTGACGCGGCCAGGGCAAGCACCCGGTCCCTCGCGGGCTGGGCAAGCGGTTCGTCCGGCCAGGCGATCACGTCGGTGACCGAGGGCCTGCCCACGGTGATGGTGCCGGTCTTGTCCAGGACCACCGCGTCCACGCGGTGCGCGGTCTCCAGGGCCAGCCCGCTCTTGATCAGGATGCCCAGCTCGGCTCCCTTTCCGGT
>JAKLIU010000481.1 GCA_022709445.1 Spirochaetota bacterium
CCTCGGCGGCCAGGACGGCTGGCTCAACAGCTCGACCTTCCTCGACCAGGTGCCGCTGTGGCGCGACGGCGAATACATCGAGCTGCCGCTGCGGCTGGAGACGGTGCGCGAACGCTTCCCCAGAACGATGACGCTCACCCGCTGAGGCGGCGAGCGTCGCTGTTCTCGTCGTCCTCGTTTGTCGCGAGGATCCACGACAAACGAAGAAGTGGCTGGCCGTAACGAGTACGCCCCATGACGGTAGAGCAAACGATGTCGTCGAATATAAATGCGGCGGCGGGATGAACCGGGCGTCGATAGAGAAACATCATGCCGCCCCTCTTCTCGTCATCCTCGCGCTTGTCGCGAGGATCCACGGGAGCCGTCGAGGACCATCCCGGCAAGCGTGGACCCGCGGAACAAGTCCGCGGGTGACGGATGAGGGGGGTTCGGGTTCCGGTGCGTCAACCCAATCACACGGTGCTCTTGGAGCGCTACGGCTGCTCGACCCAGACCGAGAGTGAGCCCGCCGGGCAGGGGAAGTCGCCCCAGCCGTCCTCGCCCGTGGTCACGG
>JAKLIU010000482.1 GCA_022709445.1 Spirochaetota bacterium
CTCTCCTGGATCTCTTCAATCGAGGTCTTCAGGCGCTCTTCAAATTCACCTCTGAAACGCGTTCCTGCGACCATGGCGCCCAAGTCGAGCGAATAGACCAACTTATCTGCCAAAATCTCAGGCACTTCGTCATTGGCAATTTTTTGTGCCAGACCTTCCACAATAGCAGTCTTGCCAACCCCTGCCCCACCAATCAGCACCGGGTTGTTCTTGGTGCGGCGGGAAAGGATTTGGATCAGACGCATGATCTCAGGTTCACGTCCGTACACCGGGTCGAGTTTGCCCTCACGGGCAGCCTGGGTCAGGTTATGAGAATATTTTTCAAGTGTCTTGTAACGCCCCTCAAATTTTCCGCGTTGAGTGGCGCGGGGACCGCCGCGAAGTTCCTGGATAACACCCAAAACATTGGTTCGGTTGATCCCAAACTCTTCAAGGGTCCGGGCAAGTTGGGTGCCTTTCTCTGACAAAATTGCCAGGAAGAGATGCTCGGTGGAAATGTATTCATCGCCCAACCGGTTTGCTTCGGTTTTCGCCATATCGACGACCATCTTC
>JAKLIU010000483.1 GCA_022709445.1 Spirochaetota bacterium
GCTCTTGCCGCTGCCCGAGGGGCCGGTGATCGCGCACGAGTCCGCGCCGGCGAGCGCGAGCCCGGGCAGTTCGAGCACCCGGCGCGCGCCGTAGCGGTGGACCAGGTGGCTGACTTCGAGCATGGCAGGCTTTGTATCAGAACCGCCCATAGGCGCGGTGGACGCGCCGGCCAGCCTGGCCGAAGATGCGCCCGGGCACGCGCCCCCACCATGCCGATCTACCGCTTCGTTCAACCCCGCCTCGGCCGCGGCCGCCTCGACACCTGGCGTCTGCGGGCCTTCCGCATGGTGGCCCTGCTGGCCGCCCTGATCGCGATCTGCGCCGCAGGCCTCGCGCTGCTCGACAACTCGGACCGCGACTTCCAGGGCAAGCTCATGCTGGGCCTGTGGAACGCGCTCAACCTGGTCACCACGCTGGGCGACTTTTCCAGCTTCGACGCCAAGCAGCGCGGCTTCATGCTGTTCATCATGCTCGGCGTCATCGGGCTGGGCGCCTACTCGATGAGCCAGCTCACGGGCATCCTGTCGAGCGAGGCCGTGGTGGCCTACAA
>JAKLIU010000484.1 GCA_022709445.1 Spirochaetota bacterium
TCCGGCGATAAATCTCTGGATGTAGGCCTGGGTTTCCTGGATGAATTTTTGCTGCCGCTCGAATTGCCGTTCCTGGCTGAGCCTGGCGATTTCGTCCGCGGCCTTGAAGGAACTGTAATTGCCCTTGGTGACGGAAATCTCGCCTTCGCGCAGGCTCCAGACGGTGCTTACGGTGTTGTCCAAAAATTGCCGGTCGTGCGAGACGGCCAGGAACGGTTTGTTGTTCTTGAGAAGGTATTTTTCCAGCCAGCTGATCATCTCCAGGTCCAGGTGGTTGGTCGGTTCGTCCAGGATCAACAGGTCGTACTGGCTCAAAAGGATCGCGGCCAGGCAGATCCGGGTTTGCTCTCCGCCGCTGAAATAGCGGTTCGGTTTTTCCCATACGGCAGGCGGAAAATCCAGCGACTCCAACACGTATTTCAGTTCGTTGTCAAATTCGTAGCCGCCTTTGGCAGTGTAGTTTTCCACAGCAGCGTTGAGCCGGGTTTCCGTTTGGGAATCGTGGTTGAGCGCCAGGGCTTGGGACAGGTTGTGGATTTCCTGATTCAGCG
>JAKLIU010000485.1 GCA_022709445.1 Spirochaetota bacterium
TGGCTCTCCATGTCGACGACCACTTCCGTTCCCCCGTGGTCCCTCGAATAGCCGAGGAACAGGAAGCGGGTGGAATCGGGCGAGAAGGCGGCCTCGGCCACGTCCGCCCACGGGCCGGAACGGCGGCCGCCCTCGAGCACATAATACTCGTCGTAGCCGGCCTGGACCGAACAGGCGACGCGTCGGCCGTCCGCGGAGAAGACCAGGTCGCCGACGCTCTCGAAGGGCCCTTCGAGGCCGAAGCCCAGGTCCACCCAGAGCCGGCCGTATTCCTCGCCGGCACGGGCGTAGACCGCCGCGTGCGCCCCGGCCGGATCCCATGCGGCGAGCCTGAGCTCGTAGCCCTGCGGCAGGTCGAAGGCCAGCTCGAAGGAGCCGTCGGGCAATTCGGTCGCGACGGGAGGCTTCAGGGACCTGGGAGACTGTTGTGCGGATGCCGGCGCGACAGCCGCGAGAACGAGCGCGAACGCGACAGCCATGGTAGCCGGAGAGGTGCGCCTGCGCGCGACCGGGTCTGGTTTTTCCATTTTATTCCTCATTGCACG
>JAKLIU010000486.1 GCA_022709445.1 Spirochaetota bacterium
GTCGGCGGTTCCGGTTGAGCGCGCGGTCGAGTACCGGCCTAGGCTGGGGTTGAAGAGCTGACAGTAGACGACGCCGTTACGACGATGAAAAGAAAATCGACGCATTGCCCTCTCCTTTGAGGCGTATCTCATAGATACGTCTCATTAAGTAGAAATGGACAAGGCGCCGATTTTTTCGGTAGCCTGCTAATTCCTTGCTATCCAAGGAATTGTAAATAGCCGAGACCGGGAATCGAACCCGGTACCTGCGCATTACGAGTGCGCCGCTCTGCCAAGTGAGCTATCTCGGCGATTCGGGCGAGACTATACATGAAACGGGGGTCGAAGGGCAAGACCTTATGCGGCCGTGCCGCCTGGTTGCGTACGTCCGGCTTGCGCTTGCGCTCCTGCCTGAGCATACTCTATAACCTGAACGGCAACCGCCGATGTCAGACGCATGTCGTCAATCGGCAGGAAAGGAACCGCCGTGAACCGACCCGGCAGGATAGTCGCGCTGGCCGCCGCCGCGCTGGCTTTTACCTCGTGCTCGTACGTGCTGGACGGCA
>JAKLIU010000487.1 GCA_022709445.1 Spirochaetota bacterium
GACCCCGAGTACGGCCAAGGACCATCGCGGCGACGGGGCTGCCAGGCCATCTCTGCCGGTGGCTCCGCGCGCTCGAGAAGATCGTCGCGAAGGTCTAGCTTCCTTCTGAGCCTCACAAGCCTCCCGGGTGGCACCCTGGACAGGGCGCCGTCCCGTCCGGTCGCCCCAAGCGCCCTGCCGCCCGCCGTGGTGCACCGCGGACGAAAGCCAATCGGTATGCTTTGGCGTGGCGCCCCGCGTCGATTGAGTTGGCCTATGGCCGATCGCCAGCCCGCCCCCAGACGACCCCCTTCCCAGAACCAAGCCAAACCATGACTCGCATTGCGCTCCCGGTACTTCTTTGCTCCGGCTTGGCCCTGCTGCACACGCCCCTCCAGGCGCAAGGGCAGGCTGCGCCTCCGACTGCCGGAGCAAACAGCGCTCCCGCGACGGCGCAGGCGCAGGCGCAGCCCCCGGCAGCCCCTGGCGGCCGCCCGCGCATCGGCCTGGCCCTGTCGGGCGGCGGGGCGCGCGGTCTGGCGCACGTGGGCGTGATCAAGGTGCTG
>JAKLIU010000488.1 GCA_022709445.1 Spirochaetota bacterium
CGGCGCGCACGGCCACCTCGCCGAGCGCGGCGTCGCCGCCGGCCGCCAGTTCCGCCAGCCGCCCGTCCGCCGCCGCCGCGAGCAGCCCGCGGTCGCCGGCCAGCATGCGCAAGGCGACCCACTCGCCCTGCGGCAGCCCGGGGAACGCCGCGGCCAGCTTCGCTCGCACCGCGCCGAGCGCGTGCTCGATCTCCGGCGACGCCAGCCGCAACGCCGGTGGCCGGCAGCGGGTCTCGCCCGTCGCCACGGCCGCGACCGCCTCGGGGCTGCCCACGAAGCCCACCTTGACGGCCAGCACGGGCATGTCCTCGGCGATCAGGCGGGCCTGTTCCGTGATGGCGGCCGCATCCAGCGGCGCATCGCCGAGAACCACAAGCTGCCCTTCGAATACGACGACGGCGTGGTCAAGCTGGTGGTGTCGCGCTGTACCGAGGGCGAGAGCGGCGGCCGCATGATCGACGCCATCCTGACCAACACTGTGCTGCCGCGCATCAGCGAGGAATTCCTGAAGCGCATGGTCGAGGGCCGGGCGGTCGAGCGGGTGC
>JAKLIU010000489.1 GCA_022709445.1 Spirochaetota bacterium
TGCGCTCATCCGCCGGCCGGTCCACCACGCGGGGTTGCCGCGCCCAGGGGGGCGTACCACGGTCGGGCGTAAAACCTCCGAAGGCCGCACGTTCGCTCTGGCGGGGCAGCTCCAGGTATTTCGCATCGATCTCCTCGATGAAGCGGCTGGGTTCGCTGCTGGTGAGGTTGCCCCACTTGTAGCGGCTCATGGCGTAGCTCAGTGTGCAGCGCTTCTCGGCGCGCGTCAGGGCCACATAGAACAGGCGGCGCTCCTCCTCCAGGTCGGCGCGGCTCTGCACGGCCATCAGGTTGGGGAAGAGGTCCTCCTCCAGGCCCACCACGTGCACGTGTGGGAACTCCAGTCCCTTGGCGCTGTGGATGGTCATCAGGCTCACCCGGTCGTTGTCGTTCGGGTCGTCGTTGTCGGCATCGGTCAGCAGGGCCACATCGATCAGGAAGTCGCTCAGCGTCTTCGGCACGTCGCTGCCCTCGGCATCGCGCTCACTGAACTCCTTCATGCCCGCCAGCAGTTCCTGGATGTTCTCGTAGCGGCTA
>JAKLIU010000049.1 GCA_022709445.1 Spirochaetota bacterium
TACGGTTTTGACTTCCAAGGCAAGTATACAAACATCATGCCGGACCGCTTGATCGAGTATGCCCTTGGAGACGGCCGGAGCGTATCCATCCGGTTCAGGGAGCTCGGCGGGAAGACCGAGGTCGTGGAGACATTCGACGCGGAGACGGAAAACCCGCCCGAGCTTCAAAGGAGCGGCTGGCAAGCCATCCTGGACAATTTCAAAAAGTACGCGGAACGCACCGCGGGAAACAAATGATGGATGGGGAAAACGACATGGGAAAACCGAATCCCGTCAAGGCATGCGAGGTGGTCGATGGCCTCACCATCAAGTTTCACGCCAACGGAAAAACCATTTGGTCAAAAGGAATGGTCGTCGACGGTCTTGCGGAAGGCTACTGGGAATGGTATCGACTGGACGGGACCATCAAGCGCTCGGGCAACTTCCTGCACGGCGAACCGGTCGGGGAATGGATCACCTATGACAAGGCAGGAGCTGTCTACAAAATCGGGCACAAGAAACAGTAGTCGTGCCGTCGTATCGGGATACGGGGAGAAATTGGACCGGGGCAAGCCGCTCCATTCCATCAGGACAGTCTTTATCGGAAATTGAATTACTATACCATGATTACCCGAAACAAATAAAAACAACCAATAAGGTGCTTTCCATTCTGCCGGGGGCAGGACTCGCTTTCAGGCCTTCGGCTTCCTGCCAAAGTCCCGAAAGCCGCCTCAGCCCTTCTCGCCGCATCGTGCGGCTCGCCCTCGCCGGCTCGGGACAGGGCTTCGGTTCGAGTCCTGCCCCTGCTTTCATAAAAGAAAAACGGCCACGCTTTCGCGTGACCGTTTTCTTTTAGCAGGGGTAGGACTCGAACCTACGACCTCCGGGTTATGAGCCCGACGAGCTGCCAACTGCTCTACCCTGCGTCGTTGTGGGCATATAATACAAAGGACGTAAAATAATGTCAAGGGATGCGGAAAAGATGGATGCGCCCCCGGCCTCAGCGCCGGTCGGGGTTCCCCATGGCGCGGGCGAAGGCGTCATCGAGCATGCGCTCGATCCGGAGGGCCAGGCCCATGATCACGGAGGCCTCCTCCCGCGCATAGTGCTCCAGGAGCTGCTTGACCAGGTCCATGCCCGAGGGACTGGCGAAGCGCTGGAAAGCCTGCGAGAGCCTGAAGGCCTCCGCGCGCACGTCCACCCGGGCGTCGCCCTGCCCGCCGATCGCCCGCTTGAGCAATTCCAGCGCGCCTGCCGTCGAAGTCCTCAGGGACTCGAGCGCCGCCTGCCGCTCCCCGCCCCGTTCCGGGTAGGAGGTGTTGAAATAGACGGTGGAGACGGTCTCTCGCTCGGCCATGCCCGCGGCGATGGACTCGGCCAGCTTGCGTATGTCGGCCGGCTTGGAGAAGATCTCGCGGAAGAGGCGGTCGTCCTGGCCCAGGTCCGAGGCGTCGTGGGCGGTCATGGCGAAGAGCGGCATGCCCGGCGCGTAGCTGGCGCCCGCGTAGGCGCGGATGGCCTTGGCCAGTTCTATGCCCGAATAGCCGGGCATCTGGATGTCCAGCACTGCCGCGTCCACGTAGCGCGCTTCCAGGATGCGGAACGCCTCCGCCGCGCCGGCCGCCGTTATCACCCGGTAGCCCGCGTTTTCCATGAGGGTGCGCATGTACTCCAGGTTCACCTCGTTGTCGTCCACGACCAGGATGATGTACGGAGCCTCCGAGGCCGTCCCTGGATTGGAGGCCGGGGAACCGGAGGGCACGATCATGGTGAACAGGCTGCCCGAGCCGGGCTCGCTCTCGAGCCGTATCTCTCCGCCGAGCACCTTGACTATGTTGCGCGCCAGGGCCAGGCCGATGCCCGCCCCGCGGCCCTCGACGCCGCGCTTTGCGCCTACGCGGGCGAAGGGCTGGAAGATGCGGTCGTGGTCGTCCGGCCTGATGCCTATGCCCGTATCCTTGACGGTCACCACCAGGTGGGGCACGTTGCCCTCCCTGCGTTCCACCGAGGCGCGCACGGACACCGAGCCCGCATCGGTGTACTTGATGGCGTTGTCCACCAGTATTCCCAGGGCCCGGCCCATCCGGTCGGGATCGCCCTCGATGTTCTCGGCTTCCGCGGATTCGATGTCCAGGGCCAGTCCCTTGTCCCCGGCCTTCTTGGCGAACCGGGCGCAGGTGCTCTCGATGAAGGGGCCCAGCGGGAACGTGAGCCGCTGGACCGAGCCGTCCCCGCCCTCGGAGCGCACGTAGTCCAGGATGCCGGTTATGATGTCCAGGAGGTGGCGCGCCTGGTCGCCGATGGCCGAGGCGCGCCTGGCTGCGTCCTCCGGGGACATGAGCAGGAGCTCGGCCGCGGCCATGATGCCGGAGATGGGGTTCTTGAGTTCGTGCGTCATGGAGGCCAGGAAGCTGGTCTTGGCGTGGTTGGCGTTCTCCGCCTCCGTGCGCGCCGCCTTGAGCAGCTCCTCCATGGCCTTCCGCGAGCTGATGTCGTCCACGATGGCGATGGCGTGCGTGACCAGCCCGGCGGGCGAACGCACCGGGGAGAGGGAGAACTCCGACCAGAACTGTCCGCCCCGCGCCCGCGGCACCAGCACCTCGTCGCGCACGTCAAAGCCGTCCTGCACGTGCTTGCGCATGGTCTCCGCGGCGTCCGGCATGAACGCGAAGAACCGGAAGATGGACTTCCCGATCACGTCGCCCGGCGAGAAACCGGTGAGCAGGAAGAAGGATGGGTTCACGTACTCCACCTCGAAGGCGTGGTTCACCACGAACACGCAGGATCCCAGCTGGTCCACCGCCTGGTAGAGCTTGCGGAGCATCTCCTCGGACTTGCGCCTGATGGTCACGTCCCTGATGATGCCCACGGAGCCCCGGAACTCCCGGTCGCCCCCGCGCGAGTACTCGCCCGCCGCGGACACCTCGCCGTAGGAGATCACCTCGCCGATCATGTCCTGCCGCGGCATGCCGGGCCCGGGTTTCCGGCGGAGCCGGACCTCCAGGTCCGAGGTGCGGCGGTCCCAGCCGCGGCGTTCGTTGAAGAGCTTGGGGCTGAGGGCCTGGCCGGTCTTGTGGCCGGTGTAGTCGGCGAGCACCACGGACCGGTCCACCGAATCCGCCTCGTCCTCGTAGAACAGCATGGAGAAATGCCTGCCCACCAGCTCGTCCGGCCGGTAGCCCAGCTCGGAGATGGAATCGTTGACGAAGGTGAAGCGGCCTTCCACGTCCAGCTCGTAGATTATGTCGGGCAGGGCATGGACCAGGTCCTCGTAGCGGCGCTCGTACTCCTCGGGACTGCGGCGGGAAGCGCCCCGGAGCCCGAACGGAGCCGTCGCGACGCCCGTCGCCCAGGCGGAGAGCAGGGCCTGGCCGTCCTCCGGACCGGTGAACCGCAAGCGGAACGCGCGCAGGCCCTGGCCCATCCTGGCGCCGAACGCGTCCATCGCGCCTTCCCGCCCGGATGGCACCAGCATGGCCATCGGCACCGCCGACACCACGGGGTACAGCCTGTCGCAGATCTCGGCCAGATCCAGGTCCAGGACTATCAGGTTGGAGCCCTCGCCCGTCAGGGCGGCCTTGATGACCGCGGGGTCAGCGGTAACCGTGACGGTCGCCGCGGGCAGGACGTCCCGCATGGTCGCGGACGCCCACTCGAGCACCGACGGGTCGGATGAGGCTATCAGGATGCGGAGCGGCAGGTTCCGGATCGGCACTCCGTCAATTGTCGCAATTTTTACCGAAAATGCAAGAGCCGCCGGCCGATCCGTCGCGGGCTGCGGGATCCCGCGCCGTACCTGCAGCGAGAAACACTCAACAAATGTTTACCAGTATTAACCCGATTTATTCTATAATCATCCCGATCCGCTCATTTCCCGGATTGACGCCGCGCGGGGCGGGTGTAGCATCTCCCTGACCGATGCCCGCCCGTGCGGCGGGCTCCGGTCCGGCCGACGGCCCCACGGGGTCCGGGAGCCGGCGACGCGAAAAAGCGCCGCTCACGTCACCCCAAGGGGGTTCTCCCAATGAAAAAGTCACTCTTCTCAACGGCGGTCGCCATCGCGATCGCGTCCCTGGCGGCAGCCTGCTCGGGCGGTTTCCTGCCCGGCACGTCCGACAGCCTGGTCATGGACAAGGCCGAGATCTGGAGGGATCCGGTCCGCGCCATCAGCCTGAGCGTCAAGGACGCCTACGAGCAGGATGATTCCCAGTCGGCCGCCAAGCTCATCGGCACCGCCGGCATCGGCCAGGAGCGCAACTTCTACGACGACGCCACCGACTGGATCAAGTTCTCCGCCGTGTCGGGGACCGCGTACACCATCGAGTCGTGGATACTCGGGTCGGCGGACACCGTGCTCTACCTGTACGACGGCAGCTCCATCCTGGCCTCCAACGACGACAAGGCCTCCGGAGACTACGGCTCAAAGATCACGTGGACCGCGCCGAGCACCAAGACCTACTACATCAAGGCCTATTCCTACGGCGGAAGGAAGGGCACCAACCGCGGCTACACCATCTCCGTCGGGAGCGGCGGCGGCGGCGGCGGCGACATCGTCCTGCCCCAGCCGGCCAAGCAGTGGACCGTCCTGGTCTACCTGGACGCCGACAACAACCTGTCCAGCTACGGCGCTTCAGACGTGGCGGAGATGAAGCTCGTCGGCTCCAACGCCGACATGAACGTGGTGGTGCTGTGGGACAGCGCCTCGAGCGAGCACGGCTACTACTACATAGAAGCCGGCAAGGCGACGCTGCTCAGGGACGTGGGCGAGGTGAACATGGGCGCCGCCCAGACCGCCAAGGACTTCCTGGACTACGCCGCGGCCAACTTCCCGGCCGACAAGTTCATGTGGGTGTTCTGGAACCACGGCGGGGCCGTGGACCGCGACGCCCGCGGCGTGGCCTGGGACGACACCAACGGCGGCGACCACCTGTCGGAGGTCGAGCAGAAGGACATCATGGCCTACGGCGTGCAGAAGATAGGCAAGCCCTTCGAGGCCATCGGCTTCGACGCCTGCCTGATGGCCACCGGGGAGATCTTCTACCAGTACCGCGGCATGGGCAAGTACATGGCCGCCAGCGAGCAGACCGAGCCGGGCGACGGCTGGGACTACCGCTTCCTGAACGTGATCAAGACCACCCCGTCCTGCGACGGCAACGTGGCCACCAAGGCCATCTTCGACTACTACAAAGCCTGGTACTCCAGCATGTCCGACGTCACCTTCAGCACCGTGGACCTGTCCTACGGCGACGACATCGGGGCGGCGCTCGGCGCGTTCGGCGCGGCGGCCAGGGTATCCGGCGTGGCCGGCTCCACCTACAGGACGCTGGCGGCCAACCTGCCCGATTTCTCCGGCTACACCAAGGACATCGTTGCCTACATGAACGCGGTCCTGGCCAGCACCGCGGTGCCGCAGTCCGTCAAGGACAAGGCGACGATCGTGAAGAACCTGGTCACCGGCAGCCTGGTCAAGAACAACTGGACCGGCTCCACCTGGACCGGCAAGGCCTTCGGCGCGGCGATCACCCTCAAGGCCGACACCACCGTGTACAGCTACCTGGACATCTGCGTCGACACGGAGTGGGACGAGTTCCTCACCTTCGCCGGATTCTGATCCCGGCCCGGCGCCAGCGCGCCGGATGCGACGAGGCCGCCCCGGGCAACCGGGGCGGCCTTTTCTCGCCGGCTCGCCGGCAGCGGCTCAGCGAGATTCCGCCACGGTGCGCACCATCCGGAGCCAGTCCGCGTCGGCGACCAGGTCCTCGACCGAGGGCCGCATCCTCCAGGTCCAGTTGAAGTCGTCCACGGCCCCGGGCACGTTCACGCGGTCCTCCGACGGGTCGGCGGAGCGCCAGGCGGGCGACAGGTCCAGGAGGTCCTGAGCCTGCAGCACGAACAGTCTCGAGGCCGCGGCCGCCAGCGCGCGCAGGACCACCAGGGCGGAAGCGGGATCCAGGGCCGCGGGCACGGGTTTCAGGCCGGGGCAGTACGCGGCGGCGAAGCCTTCCCTTCCGCCTTCCTTCTCCCACCAGCCCCTGAGGGTGGAGGTGTCGTGGACGCTCGGCGTGCAGACGGACAGCTCGGGGAATTCCCGGAGCGGGATGAAGGGGCTGCCCGGGCGGTCCCAGTACCGGGTCCAGCGGGGGATCCTGAGACCCAGCATGCCCAGGTCCTGGAGGGTCTCCGGGACCCCGGGCGGCACCGCGCCCAGGTCCTCGGCGCAGGGCAGCATGGAGGAAAAGCCCTTGAGCGTGCCCAGGAGTTCCCTGCCCCGCTCCAGCCAGAGGGCCTGCTCCTCCTGCCGGCGGCTGTCGAAGAGGGCGCGCAGGGCCCGCTGCTCCGCACCGGACAGCGTGGACCAGGCCCTGGCCGACTCGGGCCGCCAGGCCGGCACGTACTCCGCGGCGGCCCCGTCCGGGGATCCGTCGCCCGCCACCCGGACGGGCACCAGCACGCGGTCCCGCCACCGGGCGAGGAGGAATTCCCTGACGGGCGCCGGCAATTCCAGCTCCTCCAGGTCGCGCTCCCCGCGGATGGAACGCTTGAACAGGAACAGCTCTTCCGTGCCGATGCGGTCCAGGGCCAGGCTCATGGCGGACAGGACGGCCCCCGAGGAGTCCGGCACGTCGTGCGCTGCGTCGTACAGATCCGCGGTGGGGATGTGGGGTTCCGAGATCCAGCGCAGGCGGCCGGCGTCGAAGCCCAGGCCGGCCAGCTCGGCGCGCGACAGGGTAAGCCCGGGCAGGAAGCGCCCCAGGTAGCCGGAAGACTCCCGCTCGGGCAGGGCCCAGATGCGGAAGAAGCCCAGCACGTGGTCGATGCGGTAGGCGGAGTAGTAGCGGTCGGCCTGGGCGATGCGGCGCCTCCAGAACGAGTGGCCGTCGGCGGCCATGGCCTCCCAGTCGTAAATGGGGAATCCCCAGTTCTGGCCGAACTCCGCGAACATGTCGGGCGGGGCGCCGGCGCGGGATTCCAGCCGGAAGTTGCCCCGCTCGGCCCACACGTCGGCGGAATCCTCGTTCATGAGTATGGGCAGGTCCCCGAGGAGCGTGATGCCCGCCCGGGCGAGCTCGCCGGAAGCCTTCCCGAACTGCCCGGCGCAGCGCATCTGGGTCCAGGCATGGAAGCGCTGTTCGTCCCGCGCGGCCGGATCCTCCCAGAGCGCCTGGATGCCCGCCGGGCCGGGATCCCGGTACTCCGGCCAGGCTCTCCAGGAAGCCTCCGCGTTCGCGGCCTTGAGCCGCTTGTAGACTGCGTAGGGTTTGACCCAATCGTTTTCTTCTATGAAAGCATCCACAGAGCGGTCGGCGGCTATGGCCTCCCGGTTCGCGTCATGGATCGCCCGGAGGGCCGCCAGCTTGACGGCCAGCGCGGCGGCGTACGGGTAACGAGCAACGTCGCGGAGCGCGGCCGAGGCCCGCTCGAAGTCAGCCAGGACGCCGGGACAGCGCGCGGCTTCCGGCAGGTCCGCCAGGCGCAGGTACAGGGGATGCAGGGCAAAGGCCGACAGGGCCGAGTAGGGCGAGCTCTGTCCCCCGGAATCGTTGACCGGCAGGAGCTGGACCAGGGAGAGGCCGGCCTTGGAACAGAGTCCTGCCAGGCCGGTCAGGTCAGGGTACTCGCCCACGACCCAGCCGCCCGCCGTACGCAGGGCTCCGAGCGGTATCGCGATGCCGGTGGACCTGGTAGCCGTGGAACGGTAGTTCATGGATGCTCCTCCTGTCCGGGCTCTCTGCTCCGCCCGACCGCGGGATCAATAGTAGCACATGTAGCCCCTGTCATGCCATAAACCGGTTTAGTTGCCGGACTGCGTGAAGGAAACGACTCGTTCTTTCATTATTCCGGAACTCGGATTATAGTTTTGGGAGCAACTCCGGAGGATAGCCATGAAACTGAGGACTTCCTTTTCCCTGATGTTGGTGGTATCGCTCATCATCGTGGGCGTCACCGCCCTGCTCCTGGGCATCCTCCCGGCCAGGGCCTACATACGGCAGAGCTTCATGGACGAGGTGCCGATCATCCTGGATTCCGCCAGGTCCGGCCTGCAGACCCAGATCTCCCGGGGCTGGGAAGCCTCGCTGTCCTTCTCCCGCAGCCCCTTCCTCAGGGACTGGATCGAGGACCGGGAGCTGGACGAGGACGCGGGCACCATGATCAAGGAAACCATGATAGAGCTGGCGGGCCGGCCGGGCTTCAACACGGCCTTCGCGGCAGGCATCGGCACCAACCACTTCTGGATCAAGGACCAGCTCATAGACACCATGAGCAGGGACGACCCCGACGATTCCTGGTTCTTCAGCACCATGGAATCCGGCGAGGAGCTCCTGCTGAACCTGGACTACAACAACGAGCTCAAGACCACCAACCTGTGGTTCAACGCGGTGGTCAGGGACGCCGGCGGCTCCCCGATAGGCGTCGCGGGCATAGGCATATCCATGGACGCCGTGGTCGCGGACTTCAAGGCGGCCAAGCCCAGCGAACGCTCGGAGCTGTACCTGGTGGACGCCGGGAACAAGGTGGTCATATCCACTTCGGATGAGGCCACCGGGCTGCCGCTGGCGGACATAGTGCCGGCCGATGCCAAGCCGGTAGGGGACGGCGCGCTGCGAGCCTGGGACGACGACGGGCTGGGACTGGTGCTGGCCGCGGAATCGCCGGTGCTGGATACCGGCTACCGCATCGTGCTCAAGGCTCCCGAGTCGGACTTCGTGCCCTCCATCATGGGCCTGGGCGGCGGGGCCATAGCCTTCACCGCCGGCTTCACCGTACTCCTGGCCATCGTGTCGGTTTTCCTGGTGCGGGCGGCCCTGTCCAGCCTCAAGCACCTGTCCAAGGCCCTCGCGGGCATCGCAGCCGGCCAGGGGGACCTGACCGTGCGCTTCGACGAGAGCCGCGACGAGGTGGGGCGCCTGTCCACGGACTTCAACGTCTTCCTGGCCGGCATGGGCACCATGATAGGACAGGTGAAGGCGGCCGTGGACGCCAGCGTGGAGCTGAACGGCGAGCTGGTCAGCGCCTCCCAGGAGACCGGGGCCGCGGTCACGGAGATCGCAGCCAACATCAACTCCATCGGGGACCGCATCGCCGACCTGGACAGGAACCTCAAGGGCTCGGCGACGGCGGTGGGCGGGATAGCCGGTTCCCTGGACCTGCTGGGCGGCCGCATCAACGAGCAGGCCGCCATGGTGGAGGAGTCCACCGCGGCCATGGTCCAGATGAAGGCCTCGCTGGCCAGCCTGGCGGAGGTTTCGGGCAAGCGCCTGGAGACCGTGCGGGACCTGGGCAATCTGGCCAAGGAAGGCAGCCAGTCACTGGAGGAGACCGAGGCGGTCTTCGCCAAGGAGATCGAGGGCCGCATGGACGAGATCGGCGACATGAACGCCCTGGTGGCCCAGGTGGCCTCCCAGACCAACCTGCTGGCCATGAACGCGTCCATAGAGGCGGCGCACGCCGGCGACGCCGGCAAGGGTTTTGCCGTGGTGGCCGACGAGATCCGCCGCCTGGCGGAGGCCACCGCCGAGAACGCGGGCAACATATCCCGGGCCATCGCCGCCATGAAGGAAGGCGTCACCAGGACGGGCGGCAACGTCCGCTCCACCATCGAGGCCTTCGCGGCCATCGACCGCGAGGTGGGCCAGGTGGGCAGCACCTTCGAGGAGATGTCCAACGCGCTCAGGGAGACGGCCCTGGGCGGCGACCAGGTGCTGCAGGCCATGAACAGCCTGAACGCCTACACCGTGGAGGTGCGCGACGAGGCGGCCAAGATGAACGAGGGCGGCAAGGAAGCCACCAAGGGCTACGGCACCATCTCGCAGCTGTCCGCAGAGATCACCACGGGCATCAAGGAGATCAGCGCCGGCACCTCGGAGATACGGGACGCCATGGACTCCATCAGGGACATGAACGTGCACTTCGCCGACCAGTTCAAGGCCATCGTGGCGGTGACCGACCGCTTCAAGCTGGAGTAGCGCACAAGCGCTGAAGGCTGAAAAAGAACGCGCCCCTCGGCGCGTTCTTTTTTCAGGCCTCCTCGCGGGTGGGTTGCCGCGCAGGGTCGGTCAGGGATGGCTGGCCGCCCCCTCGATCGAAGCGAAGGCCGCGTCGATGAGGCGGCGGGACAGGCTGCCTGTTCCCGGCAGGGGCGGATGGTCTCCCGGCCCGAACCAGCCGGCCTCCGCGATCTCGACGCCGTCGGGGCGCAACTCTCCGGAGCTCCAGCGCGCCGA
>JAKLIU010000490.1 GCA_022709445.1 Spirochaetota bacterium
CGACGGCATCAAGCGTGTGGTGACGGGCGGCGTCGCCACCGGCAAGGGCGTGGAGGACATCGTCCGCGACCGCGGGCGCGTGGTGAAAGAACCGGACTCCTTCCGTTACGTCGGTTCGGAGGTGTTCACCAAGGCGCAGTACCGCATGGAGATGATCGCCCGCACCGAGGTCCTCCGCGCCCACAACATGGGCAGGCTCAAGTTCCACGAGCGGGTCGGCATCCAGAAACTGGAATGGCTGGCCATGGAGGACGAGCGCATGTGCCCGGTCTGCGGCGGCCTGGACGGCAAGACCTTTCCCATCGACAAGTTCCCCCAGCAACCCGCGCATCCGCACTGCCGCTGCACAAATATCGTGGCCTGGCCGATGACCGTCTGCGGCAGCGAGATGGCCGCCAAGGCCGCCGCCCAGGCATCGCAGGGGGACGCCTGCATTCTCCCGCCCCATGTGCTGGAAGGCATGGCCGATGCCCAGGCCAAGGAGAACGCCAAGCTCAAGAGCGCCTTTGAAAACGGCGACATCGCCGACCTCG
>JAKLIU010000491.1 GCA_022709445.1 Spirochaetota bacterium
GAACCAGTGCCAGAAGAACTGCGTTCGCGGAAAGAAGGGCGACCCGGTCAACATCGGCCGCCTGGAGAGGTTCCTGGCCGACCGGGAAAGGGAGAAGGGCATGAAGGTGCCGGAACGTCCCGCCCCGACCGGAAAGAAGGTGGCGATAGTCGGCGCCGGCCCGTCCGGGCTGGTGGCCGCCGCGGACCTGGCGAAGCTGGGTCATGAGGTTACTCTCTTCGAAGCTTTGCACGTGGCCGGAGGGGTGCTGATGTACGGCATTCCCGAGTTCCGCCTGCCCAAGGCCATCGTCCAGAAGGAGGTGGAGTACGTCCAGAGCCTGGGCGTGGAGCTTCGCCTTGGCAATCTCATCGGACGCATCCACACCATCCCCGAGCTGATGGCCCAAGGCTACGACGCGGTCTACATCGGCAGCGGCGCCGGGCTCCCCCAGTGGACCGGCTGCCCCGGGGAGAACCTGGGAGGCATCTACTCCGCGAACGAGTTCCTCATTCGGGTCAATCTGATGAAAGCGTACGATTTCCCG
>JAKLIU010000492.1 GCA_022709445.1 Spirochaetota bacterium
TACGCGCAGAAGAACCCGAAGCAGGAGTACAAGCGCGAGGCCTTCGAGTTGTTCGAGGGGCTGCTCGAGCAGGTCCGCAAGGAAGTGACCCGCGTCGTGTTCACGGTGCAGATCCGCTCGCCGGAAGATGTCGAAGAGACCGTTCCGCATGCGGACGTACAAAATGTCCAGTACCAGCACGCCAGTTTCGACGAGGCGCTGGGTGACGATGCGGCGGGCGAGCCGGAGTCGCCGCAACCGGCCCAGGCTGGTCCCAAGGTCGGTCGAAACGACCCCTGCCCCTGCGGTTCGGGGAAAAAATACAAGCACTGCCACGGAAAACTGTCCTGACCCCCCCAAGGCACCCGAGTGGTGCCTTGATGCTTTTGGAGCCACAACATGCCTGTCAATTACAGCACGCCAACGCCCGACCAGTTGCTACCGGTTGCAGGCGTGCGGCTTGGCGTCGCGGAAGCGGAAATTCGCAAGAAAAACCGGCGCGATCTGACGCTGATAGCCCTTGACCCCGGCTGCACAGTGGCCGGG
>JAKLIU010000493.1 GCA_022709445.1 Spirochaetota bacterium
CGGCTCCGTGTCGAAGGGGAACCGCCGGCCCTCGTAGACGAACGTCCCGTTCACGATGACCGATTCCACGTCGGCGCTCCGCATGCCGAACACCAGGTGCCCGGCGAGGTTCTCGGCGACGAGGGGCGTCGGCGGCCGGTAGTCCAGCACCACGAGGTCGGCGACGGCGCCCGGCTCCACCGTGCCGAAGGTGCCGCCGAAGCAGCGCCGCGCGACCTCGTTGCCCGCCTGCAGGAAGCGCGCGAAGTCGCCGGGCCCGAGCGGGCCGCCCGCGTCCCGGTGCTTGAAGTATGCCGTCCGGCACTCCTCGAACATGTCCGACCCGATCCCGTCGGTGCCGAGGGCCACGCGCGGGAGCGCGGGAAGCGCGTCGTGGTAACCGACGTGGTTGTTCATGTTGGACCTGGCCTGGTGCGCGAGGAACGCGCCGCTCGCGGCGAGGATCTCGCGGTCCGCCGGCGGCAGGTGCACGCCGTGGGCGATCAGCGCCCGGTCGGACAGCAGGCCGTGAGCGGCGAGCCGGGC
>JAKLIU010000494.1 GCA_022709445.1 Spirochaetota bacterium
AAAGGATCACGCCCAGGGTCTGCACCAGATGAAAGACCCCGTTGTGATCGAATTCCCAGATGCAGGTGATCCGCAGGTTGCGGGCCGCCTGAGTTCCCGCGGCGGCCAGGCTGACGGCCGCGCCGGCCGCCAGCCAGGGGGCGCCGGGCAGCACTCCCTGAGCGGCCAGCCAGGCATAGACGGCCAGCGCCATCGTCAGCGCCAGGGGCCACACGCCGGCAGCGCCGGCGAACCACAGCCCGCCCGCGGCCAGCGTGCTGATCAGCGCGGCCGCGCGCAGCAGCGCGACGCGCCGCCCGCCATGGTCGGCCAGCCAGCCCCAGCCGTAGGGCGAGACGATGCGCACCGTGCGCTCGGGCCAGGCGCCTTGGGCGTGGGCGGGGCCCCACAGCGAAACGGGGGCCAGGGTGGCCAGGCTGGCCAGCAGCCGGCGTCGATCGAAGTCCATCTTGTCTCCTTTCACAGCCGCCGCAGCGGCGGGTAGTTGAATCGCATCTGCAGGTGCGCGTCGCGCGGCTGG
>JAKLIU010000495.1 GCA_022709445.1 Spirochaetota bacterium
CGGCCTGGATCGGCCACTTCGAGGCGATTTCAGTGACCACGCTGGTGATTCTGGGCTTGCTCACCGCGATCGGCGTGGTCGCGGACTTTGTGGCCACGGCACTGGGCGCCAAGCGCGCGGGAGCCAGCCGCTACGGCATCATCGGCGCGGCGCTGGGCACGGTAGTCGGAGTGTTCACGGGGCTGTGGGGACTGGTGTTCATGCCCCTGGTGGGAGCCGCCCTGGGCGAGTTCTACGCCCACCGCGACGCGCTCAAGGCCGGGCGGGTGGGTCTGGCCACTTGGGTGGGGATGCTCCTGGGCACGGCGGTCAAGCTCGCGATCGCGCTGACCCTGATCGGCGTGTTTCTCGCGGCCCTGCTCTTCTGACGGCGGGGCGCGGCCCGCCTGGGGCCGCGCCCGCTGCAGCGTTCCGGTTCCTCTAGGTCAGCGTCTCGGTGGCGAAGTCCGCGAGCCGCGAGCGTTCGCCGCGCTGCAAGGTCACGTGGCCGGCGTGCGGCCAGCCCTTGAATCGGTCGA
>JAKLIU010000496.1 GCA_022709445.1 Spirochaetota bacterium
CGGCTCCTGCGGCACCAGGGCGATGTGCGAGCGCAGGTCGGCCAGGCGCAGCGCCTCGAGCGGCACCCCGCCCAGACGGATGGATCCGGTCTGCGGCTCGTAGAAGCGCAGCAGCAACTGGAAGATGGTGGTCTTGCCCGCGCCGCTAGGCCCCACCAGGGCCACGGTGGCGCCGGCGGGGATGTCGAGCTCGAGCGCGTGCAGCACTTCCACCTGGGGTCGCGAGGGATAGCGAAAGCTCACCCGCTCGAAGTGCACCGGCAGGCCGCCCGCGGCCACCGGCAGGGTCTGCGGCGCAGGCGGGTCGGCAATCGCCGAGCGCTCGGCCAGCAATTCCATCAGGCGCTCGGTCGCGCCCGAGGCGCGCAGCAGGTCGCCCCAGACCTCGGCCAGCACGGCCACGCTGCCGGCCACGAGCATCACGTACAGCACGCTCTGCGACAGCTGCCCGGCCGACAGGCGTCCATCCACCACCGCGGCCACGCCCGCGTACACGCCCGCGAGCAGCGCCGCGAA
>JAKLIU010000497.1 GCA_022709445.1 Spirochaetota bacterium
TCTGCACCGGGCGGCGCAGCGCGCCCACCAGCCGGCGCGCCATCGTCGCCGCCTCGTCGGGGCCGGACAGGTTGTTGAGCACGACGAGGAACTCGTCCCCACCCATGCGCGCCACGGTGTCGTCGTCGCGCAGGCTGGCGCGCAGGCGGGCGGCGATCTCGACCAGCAGCTTGTCGCCCACGGCGTGACCGAGGCTGTCGTTGATGCGCTTGAAGCGGTCGAGGTCGACGAACATCACCGCCAGCCGGCAGCGCAGGCGCGCGGCGTGGGCGAGCTCGACCTGCAGGCGGTCGTCGAGCAGGCGGCGGTTGGGCAGGCCGGTGAGCGGGTCGTAGTAGGCGAGGTCGCGGATGCGCGCCTCGGTCTCCTTGAGCCGGCTGATGTCGGTGAACAGCGCCGCGTAGTGGGTGAGCTCGCCGTCGCGGTCGCGGATCGCGGTGATGTGCAGCAATTGCGGATACACCTCGCCGGTCTTGCGCCGGTTCCATACCTCGCCCTGCCACTGGCCGTCCTGC
>JAKLIU010000498.1 GCA_022709445.1 Spirochaetota bacterium
CCGCCTTGATCGCCTGGATGTCGTCACCCATGCCGGGGACGAGCACCACCACGCAGATCCGGGCGGTCTTGACGATGTCCACCTCGTCCTGGCCCACACCCACCGTCTCGACGAGGATGAAGTCGAAGCCGGCGGCATCCAGCAGCAGCACCACGTCGGCGGTGGCGGCCGCGAGGCCGCCCATGTTGCCGCGGGTGGCCATGCTCCGGATGAAGGCGCCGGGATCGGTGGCGTGCCGCTGCATCCGGACGCGATCCCCCAGGATGGCGCCGCCGGTGAAGGGGCTGGACGGGTCCACCGCCACCACCGCGACCGTGTGTCCGCGCCGCCGCACGTGCTCCGTGAGCCGGTCCACCAGCGAGCTCTTGCCGGCGCCGGGCGAGCCGGTGATGCCGATGACACAGGCGTGGCCGGTCATGGGGAACGCCTGCTTCAGGAGATCGACGGCGTCCGGTGAACCGTTTTCGATCCGGCTGATGGCCTTGGCCAGGAGGCGGCGGTCGCCGCTGCGGAT
>JAKLIU010000499.1 GCA_022709445.1 Spirochaetota bacterium
CGGTCGTGCCGGCTGTCCAGGCCGAATGTCTCGAGGTCGTACCAGAGGATGCTCGGCGCCATGAGGGCAGTATAGGCGGGCGGGCCCGGTTCGGGAAGGTGCCGCTGGCGAAAGTAATCAGACCACAGAAACACAGAGAAGACAAGGATGAAAGAGAATCAGACCACGGAGGCACGGTGCGCTCCGAGCCAGCGCAGGAGCGCAGGGGGTTTCAGGGGGGTATCCCCCCTGAGT
Organism: Spirochaetota bacterium; assembly: GCA_022709445.1. GTDB lineage: Bacteria > Spirochaetota > Spirochaetia > Treponematales > UBA12059 > JAKLIU01. The sequence goes on from JAKLIU010000499.1 coordinate 235, forward strand.
CCGGAGGACGAAATGAAGACAAAGACGAATCATACCACGGCACGGAGATGAGAAGGGCGGGGCGAGGTCAGGTCAAGGCTTTTGTGTAAAGTCCTGAAATTCTATTGATTGTCTTTCAGGCGGTCACCATGGGTGTTGCATTGTTATTGCTTGCTATACATAAATCTGTATCGGGAAATAGAATATCATTGACAGACAGTAAAACTATGGTAACAATAAGCAAAATTGGAGGAATAGATGAAAAAATTATCCATTCGCGCTGGATATGATAGTAGTCAT
>JAKLIU010000005.1 GCA_022709445.1 Spirochaetota bacterium
CGGGCTACCGGCGTTGGACCATTCGGCGCCAGCTTCGACACGACCTGGAACGCCGGCTCCGCCTGCACGGTTACCGGCCTGGTCCCCGGATCCTGGACGGTCACGGTGGACGCGTTCGAGGCGGCCGACGGTGCTGGCTCGCCCTACCGCCGGGGCTCGGCCGCCGTCACCGTGGTCAAGGCCCAGGTGGCGTCCGCGCTGGTGCTCCTGGGCGTGGTCCCCGGCACCGGTTCCCTGTCCTTCTCCATCACGCTGGCCGCCGGCTACGTGCCGGACTCTGCGACGGTCAGCCTGTACCGGGCGGGCGCCTGGGACAGGGACCTGGCCCTCGCGGTGGCTCCCGGCTCGGTCACGGGAACGGTCGCCTCGCTGGCGGCGGCGGCCGACTGGTCGGCCGTCATCACCCTGAGATCCGGCGGCATCGACCGCGTGCTGGAGGCCACCCTGCACGTGACCGACGGCAGGACCACCGCGGTCGCCATCGACGCAAGCGCGTACGGCGCGCCCGCCCCCGCCCCGACGGGGCTGGCGGTCGCCAACGGCCGCTTCTCGGCGGACCTGTCCTGGACGGACGTGGACGGCGAGTCGGGTTACATCGTGGAGCGCAGGCCGCAGGGCTCAACGTCCTTCACGATCATCGCCGAACTCCCGGCCGACTCGGTGTCGTGCCGCGACCGATCCGCGGAGCACGCGACCGATTACGAATACCGCGTGTCCTCCCTCGCGCCTGGCGCGCCGTCGCCCACGCCCTCGGCCACGGTCGGCCTGGGCACGGATTTCACCGCGTTCATACGCAAGCGAACCGTGGCCACGGCGGAGAACGTCACCTTCAGGGTGAAGGCCGACGGGACCGTGTGGCGCTACGGAGCCACGCTCGCCGAGGCCATCGGCGACTTCCGTACGGAGGATTACGAAATCGACGCCGCGGGCCTGCCCGTAGCCGGTCTCGAGGACATCGTGTCGGTGCGTGCCATCGAGGACACGGCAGTGTTCCTGGACGCCTCCGGGCGGGTGTGGACCTACGAGTCCAACTACACCGCCCACGGCGTCCCCGAGCTGAACCCGTACATAGGCAGGATCGTCGACGTGGCCGTGGGTTCCGAAGGAGATTGCCAGAGCGACTTCGTGCTGGCGCTGGATGCGGACGGCGGCGTCTGGGCCTGGGGCGAGAACTACGACGGCCAGTGCGGCGACGGGAAATCGGGCAGCTCGGCTTCCCGCGACCAGTTCCCGGTGCAGGTCAGCCTGCCCGCGCCCGCGGTGTCCATCGCGGCCGGCGCGGAGCATTCCCTGGCCGCCCTGGATACCGGAGCCCTGTACGGTTGGGGCCGGAATTACTTCTACCAGCTGGGCATTCCGGGCACCTCGGCGCGCCCGAGCCCAACGCTCCTGCCGTTGACCGGAATCGTGTACGTGGCGGCCTCCGGCGACTCGAGCTGGGCTGTGGATTCCATGGGGACGCTCTGGGCCTGGGGAGACAATCCCTGGGGACGGCTCTTCGTGGGCAATACCTCTGACCAGCAGGCGCCCGTCGCGGTGACCGCCTTCACGGGCGTTGCCGAGGTCCAGGCGGGCGAGTTCTACGCCCTGGCCCGCACCCAGTCCGGCGCGATCTGGGGCGTCGGCCGGAACGAGACGGGAGAGCTTGGCGCAGCGGTCGCCGTTGGTGCCTACACCACCGTACCGCTCCAGCTGCCCGGACTGGCGGCCTCCGACGAGCTGGTGTCCGCCGGCCGCCACGGCTTCTCCCGTTCCGGGACCGCCTGGCAGGCTTGGGGATACAATTATCACGGCGAGCTGGCGGCCGGTACCATGGCATGCGTGCTCTCGCCCGTCGCCTGGACGCCCCCGGCCGCCTTCGCGGAGCTGGAGTGCGGCGACGAACACACGCTGGCCCGGACCGCGGCAGGCGCCGTCTGGGGCTGGGGCGCCAACAACTGGGGCCAGCTGGGCCTGGACGACTCGCTGCCCCGCGCCTCGCCCGCGCCCGTGAGCCTCCCGCGGCCGGCCGTGGCCATCGACGCGCTCGCCAGTTATTCGGCTGCCGTCCTGGACGACGGCAGTCTGTACGCCTGGGGCGGCGGCACCGACCTGCCCGTCTTGGTGGCGTTCCCCGCGGGCACGGTCATAGTCGACGTTTCGCTGGGGAACTACGGGCGCACCGCCCTGGACTCGGACGGCCATGTCTGGACCTGGGGCAGCAACAACCAGTACGGTCAGCTGGGCGACGGCACCACCGTGGGCCACGCAACCCCGGCCAAGGTCCTTGCCGGCGGCACGGGCCATGACGACGGGGCGGGTTTCCTGAACGGCGTGACCAGCGTGGAGGCGGGGAGCTACCACGTCCTGGCCATGTTCGCCGACGGTACGCTCTGCGCCTGGGGCTACAACTACAGCGGGCAGCTTGGCCAGGGCACGACCGTCAATTCCCCGGTTCCCGTTTCCATTCCATCGTTCGCCGGCGCGGTGGCGATTTCCGCCGACGCGGAAGGCTCCATGGCGCTGGCGTCGGACGGGACGGTGTACGGCTGGGGCAGGCTGCCGTTCGCGACCCTGGCGACGTACCCGAAGTCGCCCAGCCCCATCGCCGTCGGGGGCGTGTACGCGTCCGCCGGAATCGGGGCCTCGTCGTTCCGCTCAGTCCTGGCCGGCGGATCACTGGTCCTGGCGGGTTCCGGCGCAGCGGGCAGGCGCGGCGACTCCATGAGCGGGGGCAGCGCTTCGTACGTGCCGGTCACCCTGCCGGCGGCCGCGGTGCTGGTCACGGCGGGAAATCGCTTCACCGTGGCCCTGGGAGCGGATGGGCTCATGTATTCGCTCGGCGCCAACGAGTACGGCCAGCTGGGCACCGGGAGCGTCTCTCCCGTCGGCACCGCGACGGCGCTGACTCCCGGCTGGTAAACGGCGTCTTTCGTTCCGATTCGATGCCCGGCGCTTCCCGCGCCGGGCGTTCTTTTTTACAATGGGAGCGGGGAGCAGCCATGAAACGCTACGAGCTGGTGTTCATCGACCTGGACGAGACCCTGCTGGACTTCAAGCGGGCAGAACGCGAGGCGCTGGAACTGAGCTTCGCGGGACGCGGCCTCGCGGCCGGCGAACGGGTCGTGCTGGAATACGAGGAGATCAACCGGACGGTCTGGGCGGCCCTGGAACGCGGGGAGATCGACCAGGAGAGCCTCAAGGTCGAGCGCTTCCGGCTGCTGTTCGGGCGCATGGGCCTCGGGCTCGATCCGGCGGCCTTCAGCGCGGACTACCTGCGCGAGCTGGGCAAGGGCGCGTATCCTCTGCCCGGAGCCGTGGAGACCTGCGCCTGGCTGGCGGAGCGGTACACGCTCGTGGCGGTCACCAACGGGATAGGGGAGGTGCAGCGCGCCCGGCTGGCGGCCAGTCCCATCGGGACCCTGCTGGACGCCGTGGCCATCTCGGGGGAGGCGGGCTGCAGCAAGCCCGACCCGGGCATTTTCGAGTACGCCTGCGGTCTGGCGGGCATGCATGAGCGCGAGCGCATGATCATGGTGGGAGACTCGCTGGCCTCGGACATGCGGGGCGGGGCGAACTTCGGCATCGACACCTGCTGGTACAACCCCGATGGCGCGCCCAACCCTTCCGGCCCCCGGCCCACGTACGAGATACGCGGGCTCGGGGAGCTCAGGAACATCCTGTAGCGGCGGTACGGGTACGCGTTGCCCCGCCAAGCGGATCAGTCCTTGGGGCGGATGAATTTCCAGGGGTGGACGCCCAGCGGGTTGGGGAACCAGCCGTCCCAGGATTCCAGGTCGATCAGGTCCTGCTGGACGTAGTTATAGAACGGGATGACCGCCTGGTCCACCCGCACCAGCAGATCCTCCGCCTTGCGCAGGGTCTCCATGCGTTCCGGCCCCGCCGGCAGCGCGGCGGCGGCGCGGATGAGGCGGTCGTACTCCTTGTTTGAATAGAGCCCGTCGTTGAGGCCGGACCCGGAGACGAACATGTCCAGGAAGGTGGTGGGGTCCAGGTAGTCGCCGATCCAGCCGGCGCGGCAGAGCTGGAAATCGTGGGTCGACTGGCGCATGTCCAGGAAGGTGCCCCACTCCATGTTCCGGAGGCTGACGCTGATGCCCAGGAGCCGCTTCCAGCTTTCCTGGACCCACTCGGCTATTTTTTTGTGGCCTTCGCTGGTGTTGTACATGAGGGTCACCGGCGGGAAGCCCTTGCCGCCCGGATAGCCCGCATCGGCGAGCAGCTTGCGCGCCAGGGCCGGGTCGAAACCGTTGCCCGGAGGAGGCTCGTACCCGTCCATGGCGGGAACAAGGGAGGTGGTCGGGAGCTGGCCGCCCTTGGTGACCTTGTCCACCAGGGTCTGCATGTCCAGGGCCAGGGCCAGGGCCTTGCGGACGCGTGCGTCGTCGAAGGGCTTGCGCGTCACGTTGAAGATGTAATAGTAGGTCGCGACCTGCGGGGAAACCCGGTAATCGGGCCGGAGCCTGATCTCGTCGATCGACTCGAGCGGTATCCCGTTTGCCCAATCGATCTCGCCGGCCTTGAATTTGTAGTAGGCCGTCAGGCTGTCCTCGATGGGCAGGAAGGTGACCTTGCCGAGGCTGACGTTCCCCGCGTCCCAGTACCGCGGGTTGGGGACCACGGTCAGGGCCTCCTGGGGCTTCCAGGACTGGAGCTTGAACGGGCCGTTGCCCGTGAAGTACCGGGGCTGGGTCCAGGACTCGCCCCTGGTCCGGATGACGTGCATGGGAAGGATGGCGAACACGGGCTGGGCCATCATGTCCACCGCGTAGGGCATGGGACTGATGAGCTGCACCTCGAAGGTCCGGTCGTCAACCGCCCTGATCCCCACGTCGGAAGCGCGGCCCTCCCCGTAGTTGAAGGCCTCCGCGCCCTTGACGACCATGTTGATCATGTAGGCGTATTCCGACCCGGTCACCGGATCCAGGGTCCTGAGCCAGCTGTCCACCACCGTCCGGGCGGTGATGGGCGTCCCGTCCGACCACGTGCATTCGCGCAGGCGGAAGGTGATCCTGAGCCCGTCCGGGCTGACGCTCCAGCTCTCAGCCACGCCCGGTACCGCCCTGGAGGTCCGGGGGTCGTTCACCACGAGTCCTTCGAAGAGGGCCGTGAAGATCCTGAATTCCGGGACGCCGCTCATGAGCGACGGATCCAGGGTGTTCGGCTCCCAGCCGTTGGCGATGACGAATCCAGGCTTGGCTTCCGGGACGTTCCCGGTTTGGGACATGGACAGGATGGCGGCGCCAGCCAGGGCGACCAGGATGGCCGCGCGCTTGATCGTTTTCATGATTCCTCCGTTGATATATGGCGGCATTGTAGCCCGACTGGCCTGCGCTGGCAACGATTCCCGGCTGCCAGCCCTTTGACCGGAGGCTCCGTCCGGCGTATCATGGGCTCCCGCGGAGGGGAAGAGATGAACGGAGACAGCGTGACGATCAGGCCCGATGCCTGCGTGAAATGCGGGAGCCTCGAGGGCCTGTCGGGCCCCCATGAGGGCTTCATCCTTGACCGCGCCCTGGCGCCGCCGGCGAGCGACCAGTTCCTGCCCATCATCGTGCGCTCGGAGGACGGCTCGCACGAGGTCCGGTTCATGGTGTGCGCCACGTGCCTGGCGAGGGCCAGGTCCCGCGAGATCCGCAACGTGGCGATCGCCACCGGCATCGGGGTCGCCCTCCTGCCCCTGGCGGCCTGGGCGCTTGGGCCGCAGGACGCGGCGGTGGAGTACGGCATGGGCCTTGCGGGATTCGCGGCGGGCGCCCTGTCGGTCCTGCTCCTCTGGTCCATGGCCAGGCATGTCCTGAAGCTGGGCAGGGACAAGGCCAGGACCGCGCGCTACCTCGTGTACAACGTGGCCGACGGGCGGGGGATCAAGTCCCCGCGCTACGCCAAGCTCCACGCCATGGGGACCCGTCTGGGCATCCGGCAGAACGTGGAGCTGGACGCGTAGGGCGGGGACGGCCCGTCGCCCTGTCAGCCTCAGAGCTTGATGATGAAGGAGAAGCGGGGGAGCAGGCCGTCGTGGAAGGTATCGAGCGAGAAGCTCGAGTCCGTGTACTCGGTGGTGACCGTCAGGACGGTCTGCTTGTAGAAGGCCGCGTCCCAGGCCAGGGTGGCCACCGGCTGCTCGATGCGCATGACCATGGACTTGCCCAGGGCCAGGTCGATGACCAGGGGCAGGGTGAGCGATATCACCGGGTGGAAGTAGCTGTCATAGCCGGAGGGAGTCTCCTCGCCTATGATGGTCAGGAGCCCGTGCAGGCCGGTCTTGAAGCTGAAGACCCCTGAGCCGCTCATGGTCCAGAGGGCGCCGGCGCCCAGGCTGAAGTCCAGCCTGTCCACGTTGTCCCCCCAGGCGGCGATGCCGGCCGGGTCCTCCTCCGAGTAGAAGGTGACGGAAGCCTCGGGGGCCAGCTCGAAGCCGGATTTCAGGTAGATCGGCACGATCGCGCCGACGGTGGCGGTGGAACGGGTGGCCAGCTCGCCGTCCACTTTCTGGCTCTCGACCAGGACGCTGACGAGAGGGCCGACGGCCAGGTCCTGCGCGACGGCCAGGCCGCCGACCGAGACCAGGATCGCGAGCAGTGCGACTGATTTCTTCATTTTGAATCCCTCCGGATGGTGTGGTGCTTCACTTTATCGGCCGCATGGCGCGGTGTCAATGAACGCCGGTTCATCGACACCGCGCCCGAGCGCTGCCGCGCTCACTTGGCCGGCAGCCTCATGATGGAGCCGTTGCCCTCGTCGTCCACGGACAGCCAGGAGAAGGTCGCGCCGTCGAAACGCAGCCGTGAGCCGGGGTACTCGCCGGTCGGCAGGACGATCAAGGGCACGGGCCAGTCGCCGCCCTTCTTTTTCTCCACGCTGACCGCCCAGGCGCCGGAGAAGGGGATGTAGCGCTCGAAGACGTTCCAGTACGGGCCCCACTCCCTGGCGCCGTCGGTGAAGAAGGCCTTGCCGGCGAGGGAGGCGAACAGGAGGTAACCCGTGTCGCGGGCGTAGATGTCCACCCAGTCGTAGAGGGATTCCTTCCCGTCCCTGACCAGCACGGCGCCGCCCTTGCGGGAAGCCCTGACCATCCAGGACTTGCGGTCGGCCGAGACCCACGCTCCCCAGGAATCCACGTCGTCGTACGGGCCGTATTTCTTGTCCGCGATCATGAGTTCGACGCCGGTCTTGCCGTACAGGGAATAGCCGAGCAGGGTTCCCTCGCGGTCGCGCACGAAGTCCACGCGGGAGTACGGACCCAGCTCCTTGCCCTTGTGGATGAGCCAGTGCTGGTCCTTGGTGCGCACGATGAACACCGTCTCCCCGGTGGCCGGATCCACCGCGGATTCGCGGAACTCGTCGTAGGGACCCCAGGTCTTGTCGCCCAGGAGCAGGTAGCGCGGTCCCTTTTCCTTCTTCTCGACGAAGGCGTACCAGGAGCCGTTCTCCGCCCGGCACTCGAGCTTGGCGAAGGGGCCGGACAGCTTGCCGTCGGCAAGGATGTAGTCGCGCAGCGGTCCTTTCTCCGGCGGCGCGACCAGGAGAATGGCGTAGTGAGCGCCGTCGTCGCTGATGAAGAACGGGTCGTTGTGCTCGATGGCCATGGTGAGCGGCACTTCCCGCCCGTTGACCAGGAAGAGCCCGGTATCGGCCATGGTCCAGGCCGGCAGGATCCACGCGGAGTAGGAAGGCGAGAACGCGGGCGGGCCGAGGGTGTGGTGGTAGGGACCGTAGTCCTTGCCTCCGATGCTGAAGACCACGCCGGACATGGTTTCCTTGATGCGGTAGAGGGGCGTCGCCGCCGGTTCCTGGGCGTGCAGCGCGGAAAGCGCGAGCACGCAGGGCGCGACCAGGGCGAGGAATCTGGTTTTCATGGAACCTCCCGCGGGTCCGCCTCGGGATAGGGCGGAGAAGGCCGCCCCCGGGGGACCCGATGCCTCGAGTATCGTGCCGCGGCGTCCGGTCCGCAAGGCCGGAGCCTCCCGGGCGGGTCGCGACGTGATCAGTCTTTCTTCACCAGCATGATCTCCCAGCGGCAGCGGCCGTCGGCGTCGGGAGGCGAGCGGTCTATGCCGTGCATGTCGCCCTCGTAGCCGGGGAAGGCCTCCTCGAAACGGTGCCTGGCGCGCAGGTACTCGAGTATGGGCAGGGAGCGTTCGTTGAGGAGCTCGCCGCCCATCAGGATGGGGATTCCGGGCGGGTAGGGCACCACCATCACGGCGGCCGTGCGCGGGTCGTTCACCGGGTCGATGCAGTCCAGGTCGACGAACTCCACGCGCTTTTTCACGATGGCCCGGTAGGCCTCGGCGGGGATGAGCGCGCGGTCCGGGATGATGCGCGAGGAGCGCACCATGCTCTCCAGGAGCCCGCTGGCGCGCAGGTGTTCGTGCATGGCCTGGCAGTGGTCCCGCAGGCCCGTGCCCCGGTAGGCGGCGGGGTGGGCGCGCGCCAGGGCCGGGAACACCCGGTCCAGCGGGGCGTTGGACTCGTACAGCTCGCGGAAGCGGAAGAGCTCCGCGACCAGGGTGCCCTGCTTGCCCTTGGTGGTGCCCAGGGAGTTGAGGAGGAGCCACGAGTAGTAGTCGGTCTTCTCGCAGACGATGCCCTTGTCCCCCAGGTAGCGCGTCACCACGGCGGCCGGCACGCCCGTGTCCGACCACGCGCCGTGCACGTCCACGCCGGGGCAGAGGAAGGTCAGCTTGATGGGATCCAGCATGGTGTACGGTCCGGTCAGCCCGGAGGCGGGAAAGCCGTGCCAGCCGGCTTCCGGCCGCAGCACCCAGCGGGACTGGTCCCCGATGAGTTCCCGGGTGGGCGTGTCCGCTATCTCGTCGGGCTGCCACATGCCGAAGAACCAGTCCCCCTCGGCGGTCTCCTGCTCCCTGATCTTGGCGATCTTGCGCCTCAGCTCGATGGCCTCCTCCATGATGTCCGCGTGGGCGGTGGTGCCGTTGTCGTGCATCATCTTGGTGGCCACGTCCAGCGATGCGACCATGGAGTACTGGGGCGAGGTGGAGCCGTGCATCATGTACGACTCGTTGAAGGTGTCGTGGAAATCGTCCCGCAGCGCTTCCGACGCGTGGATGTCCGCGGGGAACCTGACGTGGATCATGGACGCCTGCGAGAAGGCGGTCAGCAGCTTGTGGGTGGACTGCGTGCAGAAGATCAGCCGGTCCCGGGACTCCAGGGACATGCCGAAGTGGTTCGCGTACACGGGATGGAATTTGGCATACGCGTACCAGGCCTCGTCGAAGTGCAGGACCGCGGCGCCCGACAGGGCCTCGGCCGCGTGGCGCGCGTCGTAGCATATGCCGTCGTAGGTGGAGTTGGTCAGCGCGGACATGGCCCAGGATCCCGCCGGGTCGACCGTGCCGAAGTCCACCGGGCCGATGATGCCCAGGGCGTTGCGCACGGGAACCATGTACTCGGGGACGGCCGAGGTGATGATCATCGCGTGGCTCAGGGACTTGTGGCAGTTGCGGTCCAGGAGGCAGCGGTCCCCGGGGGACACCTGGCTGCGCCAGACCACCTGGTTGCCGGTGGAGGTGCCGTTGAGCACGTAGTAGGTGCTGTCCGCGCCGAAGACCTCGGCGGAGAATCGCTCCGCCTCTCCGGTGACGCCGGAGTGGTCCAGGAGGGAGCCCAGCTCGGGCACCGAGATGGACAGGTCCGCGCGCAGGACGTTCTCCCCGAAGAACTTGTGGAAGGCCGTGCCCGACGGGCTCTTGAGGAAGCCCTGGCCGCCCATGTGCCCCGGGGTGTGCCAGGCGAAGTTGTATTCCGCGACGTAGTCGACCAGGTTCCGGAAGAAGGCGGGCAGCACGGTGCGCGAGTAGTCCTCCACGGCCCGCTCGATGCGCCCCGCGTTGAACTGCGGCGTGTCGGTCAGCTTCCAGATGACGCCGTTGACGCGCTCCAGCACGCCGTTGGGGATGCTCTCTATGGACGACCTGTCGGACAGGACCAGGATGGGCACGCCGGCGTTGCGCCTGCGCACGTACTCTACCAGGCGGGCGGCGGCGTTGGGGCCGGCCAGGTCCTCGTTCTTGCCGTGCACCCGTCCCAGCTCCTGGTTCTCCCAGTCGATCACCACGGTGCCCAGGTCCTCGTGCGAGTAGATGATGTCGTGGGCGTCGCCGTAGGCCGAGCAGAACATGGCCGTGCAGCCGTGGTCAGCGATGAGCGTGTCCACGATCTCCTTGAGCCAGGCGCCTTCGTCCGTCTGCCGGTTGAGCTGGTCCGAGACGAACAGGACCGGCCACGAGTGCTTCCCGATGATCTTCATTGTTTCTCCCCTCGGCTGAATCCCGCCAGGCAGGCGATGGCCCGCAGGGGCCGCTTGTTGGCGAAGGCCGCCAGGGCATGGACCAGTCCCGTGCCGAACGCGCCGCCCGACATCAGGGTGAACTTGGCTATGGGCATCTCGTTGGCCATCTCCACCATCATGCGGCGGTTGGGCGAGTCCCTGTCGGCTCCGAAGCCCTTGGTCAACCGGGCGACCACCGCGTTCCGGACGATGCGGGCGAACAGGGAATCCTCCGCCAGCTCGGCCAGGATGGAGTCGGGCCCGTACGGCCGCCTGGGAGCCGGCGGCGGGATGGGCCGCCCGAGCAGCCGCTCGAACTGTGCGTCCTTCATGGCGGCCGGCGGCCTGGACAGGTCGTGACGCGGTGCGGAGCCGTCCGCCGGCTCCCCGTCGATCCGGAAACGCGCGGACAGGGGCAGCCCGTCGGAGGAGCCGCCGGCGCGCAGGACCGCGTGGCAGGACTCCAGGGAGAAACGGCCGGCGGCATCGTTCCAGTGGCGCAGGGCGGTCGGGGACACGGGGATCTCCACGGTCGCCGAGCGGCCCGGTTCCAGCTCAACCTTGAGGAAGCCGGCCAGGGCCAGCGCGGGGCGCTCGACGCGCGAATCCTCGAAGGAGACGTAGAGCTGCACCGCCTCCTTGCCCGTGCGGGTTCCCGTGTTGGTCAGGCTGACCCTGGCCGTCAGGGCGGACGCCTGCGCTCCGGGCGGGTTCCCGGCGCTTATCGCGTCCGATGACAGCTCCAGCGCGTCGTAACGGAAGCCGGTGTAGGAGAGGCCGTGGCCGAAGGGGAAGCGCACGGGCTTGCCGGCGCTGGCGTACCAGCGGTAGCCGACGAAGATGCCTTCCTTGTAGAGGACCGTGCGGCCGCCGGGGAAGTTCCCCCGGGAGGGATTGTCCTCCAGCGAGAGGGGCCAGGACTCCGCCAGCTTGCCCGAGGGGTTGGCCGCCCCGAAGACCAGGTCGCACTGCGCCTGGCCGAGGGCCTGGCCGCCCAGGTAGCCGGCCAGCAGCGCCTTTGCGGAATCCAGCCAGGGCGTCTCGACCGGCGAGCCGCCGACCAGCAGCACCGCCAGGTCCGGGCACTCGGCGGCCAGGGCCGGGATGAGCGCGGACTGGTTGGGAGGCAGGAGCATGTGCTCGCGGTCGAAGCCCTCGGACTCGTAGTCGTCCGTCAGGCCGGCCACCAGGAGCAGCTTCCCGCCGCGGAGCGCGGTGTCGCGGGCCAGGGTCACGGCCTCTTCCACCAGGGCCTTGTCCGGGGCGTCCGTATCGATGCGGTAGCCGGGAGCGAAATCGAAGCTCACGCCTGCTCCGGGGAGCGCGTCCAGGAAGCTCACCAGCTCCGTGGGGGCGATGAAGGAACTGCCGGCGCCCTGGTAGCGCGGACTGCGGGCCAGCTCGCCGATCACCGTGACCCGGGCGGCCGGATCCAGGGGAAGGAGCCCTCCGTCGTTCTTGAGGAGGACCATGGATTCCCGGGCGATGCGCCGGGACAGCTCGTGGTGGCCTCCGGGCGTGAATACGGGCGCGGCCGGCCGCTCTCCCGTGGCCTTCATCACGAAGTCCAGCACGCGGTCCGCGGCCAGGTCCAGGTCCCGCTCGTCCAGCCTGCCCTCCCGGACCGCGGCGACGATGGCGCGCGCGCTGGAGCGGCCGGTGGACGGCATCTCCAGGTCGACTCCGGCCTGGATTCCCGCGACCCGGTCGTGGGTGGCTCCCCAGTCGGTCACCACCAGGCCTTCGAAGCCCCACTCGTCGCGGAGCGTCTCCGTGTGCAGGAAGCGGCTCTCCGAACTGCAGGTGCCGTTCAGCCTGTTGTAGGAGCACATGACGGTGGACGGCCTGCCCTCCCGCACGGCGCCTTCGAAGGAAGAGAGGTAGAGCTCGTGCAGGGCGCGCGGATCCACCACCGCGTCCACGAACATGCGGCGCTTCTCCTGGTTGTTGGCCGCGAAGTGCTTGAGCGAGGTCCCTACGCCCGCGGATTCCGCGCCGAGTATCCAGGCCGCGGCCATCTCCGAGGACAGGAGGGGATCCTCGGAGAAGTACTCGAAGTTGCGGCCGCAGAGCGGGGAGCGCTTGAGGTTGGCTCCCGGGCCCAGGATCAGCGACACGCCGTGGGCGCGGCACTCGGCCGCTATGGCTTCGCCCATTTCCCGGAGCAGGCCCGGGTCGAAGGAGCAGGCCGAGAGCGAGGCGGTGGGGAAGGCCGTGGTCCTGACCAGGTCGCTGAAATCGCCTTGCACGCCCGGGTCCCGCAGCTTGCGCAGGCCGTGCGGGCCGTCGGTCATCTCGATGGAGGGGATTCCCAGCCGGGGGATGGCCTTGGTGCGCCAGAAGCCGTCGCCGGAAACGTAGTCAGCCTTCTCATCCAGGGTCATCCTGGAAACGATATCCTGGTGCCTCATCCTGCCTGCCTCCGCGCGCGCCGATCGCACCCGGGAAGTCCCGGGTCCCACGCCCACTGTACCACGGAAACGCGCTCTTGCGGGCCCGTCGGCGCGGCGGAAGCGTTGATTGAAGCGCGCCATCCGCGTATCATGGCCGCGCGGGCCGGACGGTTCTTGCCCGCATGGCCACAACCGGGAGGCGCACTTTGATGCTCTTTTTCGCCTGCCTCATCGTCGCCGCCGTGTTCTCCGCCAGGATCAGTTCGCGGCTGGGCGTGCCGGTCCTCCTGTCCTTCATCGGCCTCGGGATACTGGTGGGCAGCGACGTCCTGAACCTGTTCTACTTCGACGACGCAGTCCTGACCAAGAGGATCGCCGACATCATCCTCATATTCATCCTGTTCGTCGGCGGCTTCCAGACCAGGAAGTCCTCGCTGCGCCTGGTCGCCGGGCCGTCCATGCTGCTGGCGACCGTCGGGGTGGCGCTGACCGCCGGGCTGTTGGGCCTCCTGGTGCACCTGGTGACCGGGCTGTCTCCCGTCCGCTCGTTCATGATCGCGTCCATCATCTCGTCGACCGACGCGGCCGCGGTGATGATGGTCACGCGCGCCAACCCGGTCCGGGAACGCGTGGCCGCCACCCTGGAGGTCGAGTCGGCCGCCAACGACCCGGCGGCGATCCTCCTGACCATCGCCTTCGTGGAACTGGCCGCGGGCAAGGGGGGCGACCCGGTCCGCATCGCCCTGGAGATGGCCTGGCAATTCGCAGGCGGCGTCGCCTTCGGCTTCCTGGCGTCGCATGCCAGCCGCTTCCTGTTCGACCGGCTGGACTCGGACAACCGCGGGTACTACTACGTGCTCGCCATAGGGATGATACTCCTGGCCTACGGGGCCGCCGACCTGGCGGGGGCCAACGGCATCATCGCGGTGTTCTTCATGGGTTACCTGCTGGGCAACGCGGAGTTCGCCGGAAAGCAGGGGGTGAGCAACTTCCTGGAGGGCGTCTCGGCCTTCGGCAACGTGGCGCTCTTCCTGATGCTGGGCCTGCTCGCCTCGCCGCGGGGATTCGTGCACGTCTGGAAGGAAGGACTGCTGCTGGCCGCGCTCCTGGTGTTCGGCGTGCGCCCGCTCGTCGCCTTCCTGGGCACCGCGGGGTTCCGCTACGGATGGCGCGAGCGGCTCTTCATCGCCTGGGGCGGCATCAAGGGGGCCGTGCCCATCGTGCTGGCCACCTACCCGGCCGCCTTCGGGCTGGATCCCGAGGGCACGGTCTTCAGCCTGATCTTCTTCGCGGTGCTAGTTTCCTGCCTTGTCCAGGGCACCACCCTCGCCCCGCTCGCCCGCCTGCTGGGGCTGGTGGTGCCTGCCAGGCCGCGTTCGCCGCATTCCGTGGAACTGCACAGCACGCGCAGGAGCGAGATAGGCCTCTTCGAGATCCACATCGAGCCGGGGGCGAGGGCTACGGGCAGGAGCATCAGGGACCTGGGCCTGCCCCACGACATCGTCATCAGCTCCATCGTCAGGGACGGGCGGATCATCCTGCCCAAGGGAGGATCCGTCGTGGAAACGGACGACCTGCTGTACGCGCTGGGGCCGCCGTCCCTGGTCGAGGCGACCTCGGCCGTGCTGAACGCCAAGGACGGGCCGCCGGACCGGGAGGCATGATGGGCATGACCGAACAAACCGGCCTGGCCTGGACGGAGGGTCCGCCGGACCCCGAGGGCCTGTACGAGCTGTACGGCAGCCTGGGCTGGAACGAGTTCCTCGGGCTGGACGCGTCGGCACTGGCCGCGGCGATGGCCGGGAGCTGGCTCTGCGTGAACGTCCGGCTCGGGACGCGGCTGGTCGGGACGGGGCGGATCGTCTCCGACGGCGCGATCAACGCATGGCTCTGCGGGGTGGGGGTGGCGCCCGACCTGAGGGGCCGGGGCATAGGCTCCGGGATCGTGGAACGGCTGGCCTCCAGGGCGCGTGCGGCGGGGCTGCACCTGCAGCTCATGGCGGAGGATGACAAGGTCCCGTACTACGAGGCCAGGGGCTGGGTCCGCTTCGCCGTCGGCATGAAGGCGGAACGGCCCCGAGCTTGACCGCCGCTCCCGGCCGGGTTACCCTTTCGCCAGATTCACTTTCCACGGAGGTCCTTCCATGAAGTCCAGTCGCATAGCCAGCCTGATGGTCCTGCTCGTCCTGGCGGCCGGGGTCGCCGCCGCCCAGCAGAGCGTCCCCCAGCTCAAGGCAGCCGCGGAAACCGCCGGCCGCGCCGCCACCGCCGCCCCCCGCGATTACGCAGCCAACTGGATGGCCGCCAAGGCCTGGCGCTCCTACGGCGACGAGGCCGTCAGCCAGAAGGTCGCGGACTGGAAGGCCATCGCCAAGGCCGCCGGCAAGGAAGGCATGAAGTACGGGGAGATAGCCACCGAGCTGAACCCCAGCGGCATAGAAGGCTGGTACTACTACGGCCTGTCCGTGGGCACCTACGCCGACGGCGTGAGCATCGTGACGGCCATCACCCAGGGATTGAAGGGAAAGACCCAGAAGGGCTTCGAGATGGCCTACGCCACGAACAAGCGCTTCGACAACGGCGGCCCCATCCTGGCCCTCGGTCGCTTCTGGCAGGTGCTGCCGGGCATAGCCGGCAGGGACGTGAAGAAGGCCGAGCAGCTGTTCACCGAGTACATCGCCCTGTTCGGTTCATCGCCGGAGGCCAACAGCGACGCATGGCTCTTCCGCGGCGAGCTGTACAAGGAGCAGGGGCGGACCGCCGAGGCCCGCGCCGACCTGCAGCGCGCCGTGTCCATGGGCAGCAAGGACGCCGCGGAGATGATGAAGGACCTCAAGTAGCGGGGAACCGGTCCCCTGACAGGCGCCCTTCCGGCCGGGAGCGATCCCGGGGAAGGGCGTTTTTCATTCCCCGGCGTCCGGCCGGAGCGCCGTCGCCAGGGTCTCGCTGGTGGAATGGAAGGTGATCGCGGGGTTCTTGCCGATGATGCGCTCCATGTTCCACTCCGATTCGAACATCAGGATGTGCGCCCCGCGGCTGTCCAGGAGTATCCTCCGGTGGTGTTCGTCGATGAAGGCCTTGAGGGCCTTGGCGTCGCCGGAGGTGAACCAGCGGGCTATCGAGTAGTCGATGGGGTCGTAGGAGCAGGACGCGCCGTACTCGTACTCCAGCCTGGACTGGAAGACCTCCAGCTGGAGCTGGCCCACCACGCCGATGACGCGCGTGTTCACGTTGCTCAGCTTGGTCAGCACCTGCACCACGCCTTCCTCGGCGAGCTGGGACAGGCCCTTGTTGTACTGCTTCTCGCGCAGCGGGTCCGTGTTTCGTATCACCCGGAAGATCTGCGGCGCGAAGCTGGGTATGCCCCGGTAGCTGACCTGTTCGCCCTCCGTGACGGTGTCGCCTATGGCGAAGGTCCCCGTGTCGTGCAGGCCGATGATGTCGCCGGCCCAGGCCTCGTCTATGATCTCGCGGTTCTGGGCCATGAAGGCCGTTGGGTTGGCGCTGCGGAAGGTCTTGCCGGTGCGCACGTGCAGGTACATGCGGTTGCGCTCGAAACGGCCGGAGCAGATGCGCAGGAAGGCGATGCGGTCCCGGTGGGCGGGATTGAGGTTGGCGTGGATCTTGAACACGAAGCCGGTCAGCTTCTCCTCGTACGGGGAGATCTCGCGGCCCGCGGACGCCTTGGCCGTGGGCGAGGGCGCGAAGGCCACCAGGTTGTCCAGGAGCTCGCGCACGCCGAAGTTGTTGAGCGCGGAGCCGAAGAACACCGGCGTCGCGGCGCCCGACAGGTAGTCTTCCCGGTCGAAGGGCGGGTAGATGCCGGTGATGAGCTCCACGTCCTCGCGCAGCTTGCGGGCCGCGCTCGCGCCCACCGAGGCTTCCAGCATGGGGTCGTCCAGGTCCGTGATGGGCACCACGTCCGCGGGACGCCGGTCCTCCCCGGCCTGGAACAGGTACAGGGCCCGCTCCACCAGGTTGTACACGCCCTTGAAGGCCCGCCCCTGGCCCAGGGGCCAGGTCATGGGACGCACGTGTATGTCCAGCTCGCGCTCCACCTGGTCCAGGAGGCCCATGGGATCCTGCCCCTCGCGGTCCAGCTTGTTGATGAATGTGGCGATGGGCGTCTTGCGCATGCGCGACACTTCGCAGAGGCGCCGGGTGCGCTCTTCCACGCCCTTCACGGAGTCGATGACGATCAGGGCGCTGTCCACCGCCGACAGGCCGCGGTAGGTGTCCTCGGAGAAGTCGGCGTGGCCTGGGGTATCGAGGAGGTTGATGAAGCGGTCCCCGTACTCGAAGCCCATGACGGAGGTGCTGATGGAGATGCCGCGCTCTTTCTCCATCTGCATGAAATCCGAGGTGGTCTGGCGGGAAGTCTTGCCGCTCTTGACGGCGCCCGCGACGTGGATGGCCCCTCCGAACAGGAGGAGCTTCTCCGTGATCGTGGTCTTGCCCGCGTCGGGGTGGGAAATTATGGCGAACGTCAGCCGCCGGGAGATCTGTTCCTGGAATCTGTCCATGGGTGGCCTACGATACCGGCGGGCATTTCCGCTGTCAAGCGACCACGCGGCGCGCATTAATCGGTATATTGGTTGAAACGGCGATCCGGGGGAATCATGAACAGGTACATCATCCTGCTGCGCGGCGTGAACGTCGGCGGCGTGAGCTTGAAAATGGAAGATTTCCGCGCGGCGCTGGCCTACATAGGCTTCAAGGACATCAAGACCTACATACAGAGCGGCAACGCGGTGGCCGACTCGGCGGATTCCACCCTGCGCAAGATGGAGTCGGAGATAGAATTCGAGCTGGCCGCCAAGATCGGCCGCAAGGTGGCGGCCATCGTGTCGCCCCTGGAGGAGTTCTCCGCCATCGCGGCCGGGCATCCCCTGGCGGACAGGGGGCCGGCCGACCGGCTCTACCTGACCCTGCTCTCGCAGGTTCCGTCCCGGGGCGACGCGGAAAACCTCCTGGATACCATGAACGGGGTGGACGAGCACGCCATCGAGGGGCGCGCCGTGTACTCCTACTACGGCGACGGCTACGGCAGCTCGCGGCGTGACAACACATTCATAGAGAAGATGCTCAAGGTCACGGCGACCACGCGCAACTGGAACAGCGTGCAGGCCCTGGCGGCGCTGGCCGCGGGCAAGGCGGCCGCCGCGCGCATCGACTGAACCGGCAGCCGGCCTCAGAGTTCCCTGGACAGGAGGTCCTCCCAGGTCTCGCGGCGCACGGACAGACGGTGCCTGCCGGAATCGGTGAGGACCATGGCCGGCCGCGGCGTCCGGTTGTAGGTGCTGGCCATGGAGTGGTTGTAGGCCCCGGTGACCAGCACCGCCAGGGTGTCGCCCGGGCGCGGGTCCTGCAGCGCGATGTCCCGGATCAGGATGTCCCCCGACTCGCAGCACTTGCCGGCGACCGTGACCACGCGGTCCCGCGGACTGTCGTGCCTGTCGGCCACGGTGGCCTCGTAGCGGGCGTCGTACAGGGCGGGACGCGGGTTGTCCGTCATGCCGCCGTCCACGCTGACGTAGCTGCGCACGCCGGGGATCTCCTTGCGCGAGCCCACCGTGTAGAGCGTGATGCCCGCCGCGGCCACCAGCCAGCGTCCCGGCTCGATGGTCACCGCGGGCACCGGCAGCCCCGCATCGCCGCAGAGCCGGTGCAGGTCCCCCATCAGGGCGTCGGTGAAGTCACCGAGCGCCGCCGGGGCGTCCGCCTCAGTGTAGCGCACCCCGAAGCCGCCCCCCATGTTCAGTTCGCGCGTCTCCAGCCCGAACGCGTCCCCGGCGTGGGCCATCAGGCCGACGGTGGCCTCGAGCGCCATGCGGTGGGATCCGGGACCGGATATCTGGGAGCCGACGTGGAAGTGGAAACCCCTCGGTTCCAGCCAGCGCGACGAGGCGAGGGCGCCCAGCCACCCGTCCCGCGCGTCGGGCCGCAGGCCCATGCCGAACTTGGAGTCCAGCTGGCCGGTGGATATGTGGCGGTGCGTGTGGCTGTCCACCCCCGGGGTGACGCGGGCCAGCACGGGGACCCGGCGGCCGGACTCGCCGGCGATCGCGTCCAAGAGGGCCATCTCGTCGGGGTTGTCCACCACGACGCGGCCAACGCCCAGCTCCAGGGCCAGGCGCAGTTCGGCCCCGCTCTTGTTGTTGCCGTGGAAGAGCACGCGCTCCATGGGAAAGCCGGCCCTGGAGGCCGCGTACAGCTCGCCGCCTGAGACCGCGTCCAGGCCCATGCCTTCCGAGGCCAGGATGCGCAGGAGGTCCAGGGTCTGCAGGGCCTTGCCCGCGTAGGCGGCCGAGCTGCCGGGCCAGCGGTCCAGGAAGACGCTGCGCAGCTCCCGCAGGTTTTCCCGGATCATGCGCCCGGAGAGCACGTAGAGCGGGGTGCCGTATGTTTTCGCCAGCTCGACCGTGTCGCAGCCGTCGAACGTGAATCTGGCCATGGTCGTCCCCTCAGAGCGCGAAGTGGATGAAGGTCAGGACATCCTTCCAGTCTCCCGAGGAATAGGACACGCCGCTTGCGCCAGCGGCCGAGGCCCCGGGATAGAAGGAGGCGCGGTAGGCCCGGCAGTGCTCGCGGAACTCAACCGTCAGCTCGAAGCGCGGCGGCAGGTCCAGCCGCATGGATGCCGGGTCGGCGGCCAGGGCGTCGGCGGCAGCCTCCGCGATCAGCTCCGCGGCCAGGTCCGGGTGCAGGGCGATGGTCGCGCCGCCGCGTCCCTCCGATACCGCCGCCGTGCGCACCTTGGGCGCGACCAGGCGGGCGGATTCGCAGAGGGCGCGGTCCCCGGACACCATGAGGACCGGGACCCCGAGATACGCGGCCGTGTAGGCGTTGATGGTGAACTCCGAGGCCAGCATCCCGTTCAGGCGGATTTCCTGGGCACCCAGGTCCATGGTGTGCGCCAGCGGGTTGCCGCCCGTGCCGGCCGCCGAATGGTAGCCTATGAAGAAGGCGCCGGCGAATCCGCGTTCCAGCCCGGCCATCATGCACCAGGGATCCCTGGTCCACGCGCGCATGAGCCGCGTCCCGCGCGGCAGGGCCGCCGCGTCGATGGATCGGCCGGAGCCGTGCGCGTCCTTGACCAGGATGTCGGATGCACCCGCGTCGAGCCCGGCCTTGCAGGCTGCCGCCACCTCGCGCGTCATCTGGAGGCGGAAGCGCGCGCCCTGCTCCCCGTCCAGCTCGGTTTCCTTCCAGTCGGCTATGCCGCAGACACCCTCGATGTCGGCGCTGATGTAGAGGCTTTTCATGGCGGTCCCCCGTGTGCATGATTAAACACCCGCGGGCGGGTTCATGCAACCGGCCCGCTGCTGTCCGCCCTGCCGGTGGACCGATCCGAGGAGGTTCCATGAACAGGCTCATCGCGCTCTCCCTGGCCCTGCTCGCCGCCGCGCCGTGCTTCTCACAGGCCGACAACGCACCGGGCTTCAGGCTGGGCCTGGTGACCGACGTGGGCGGCATCGACGACGCGTCCTTCAACCAGACGGTCTGGGAAGGCCTCCTACGTTTCGCCGCGTACCGGGGTTCCCCCTCGGTCGAGCCGCCGAGCTATCTCCAATCGAGCTCGCAGTCCGACTATCTGCCCAATCTGGCGGCTTTCGCCGATCAGGGCATGGACCTGGTGGTCGCGCCGGGCTTCCTGTTCGCGGAAGCGATACCGGCGGCCGCGGCAGCGCACCCGCGGACGCGCTTCCTCATCATCGACGAGCCCGCCTACGGTCCCAATATCGCCAGCGTCGTGTTCAAGGAGCACGAAGGCTCGTTCCTCGCCGGGCTGGCCGCGGGACTGCGGGCCAGGGCGGACGGCAAGCGGGTCGTCGGCTTCGTGGGCGGGATGAAGTTTCCGCTCATCGAGAAATTCCAGGCTGGCTTCGAGCAGGGCGTGCGGGCGGTGCTGCCCGGGGCCCGGATCCTGGTGGAGTACGCCGCCGGCTTCGCCGACAGCGACGAGGGCCGCAGGATAGCCCGCGGCATGTACGACCGGGGCGCGTGGGTGATTTTCCACGCGGCCGGGTGGACGGGCAACGGCATCATCATGGAGGCCAAGGCGCGCGCCGAGGCGGGCGACAAGCGCTGGGTTATCGGGGTGGACAGGGACCAGCGACCCGACGGCGCCTACGGTTACGGCGAGACCGTGATCCTGACCTCCATGATCAAGCGCGTGGACGTCGCCGCGTACCTGGTCGCAGGCATGGCCATGGACGGGGAGTTCCCCGGCGGGCGGATCCTGGAGCTGGGCATCAAGGAAGGCGGCGTGGGGCTGCCGGCCTTCAACCCGGACCTGGACGACGCGATGATGGCCGAGATCGACGCCTGGGCCGCGAGGATCGCCTCGGGAGAGATCGTCGTGGCCGCCGCGCCCCGGGGCAACTAGCAGGGAGACCCCGGGCGCGCCGTCGCCCCGTCAGTTCCCGGTCATGTCCGCGATCAGCGCGTCGATGTCGCCCTGGTCCATGTCCGCCTTGCGCTCGAAGGCCAGCTCCTGGTTGGCCGCCCGGAGCTTGCGCAGGAGGCCGTAGATGACCACCAGCAGCATCTTGTTGCCTGCCTGGGGCTGGTCCTTGATGAAGGACGACAGGTCCTTGCGGTGCAGGCGCAGGAGGACGCAGTCCCCCAGGGCGGTCACCGTGGCGGTGCGCTTGACGTTGAGGAAGATGCCTGCCTCGCCGAACACGTCCCCCGGGCCCAGGGAGCAGATGTAGACGTCCCGTCCCTCGTTCTCCCGGACGGTGACGCTCACCGTGCCCTCCAGGATGCCGAAGAAGAAGGGATCCAAGTCGCCCTCGGCGGTGACCGGCTCCTCGGCGCCGTAGCGCAGGAGCGAGGCCGTGGCGACGAGCCGGTCCAGTTCCGGGCCGTCCAGGTACCGGAAGGTCATGATGCCCTTGGCCTTCTGC
>JAKLIU010000050.1 GCA_022709445.1 Spirochaetota bacterium
GTGGACGCCACCAACGCCGACGGCGACACCGCGCTCACCCTGGCCGCCAGGCGCAGGAACGCGGAACTGGTGCCCGTGCTGGTTACCCGCGGGGCAAGCGTCTTCGTGAGGAACGTCAAGGGCGAGTCGCCCCTGTCCATAGCCCTGGCCGACGGTCCCGAAGCCACCCGCATGCTCCTATCGACGGCCGCGAAAGACCTGCGCGACGACTCGGGCGACTCGCCCTGGCACTGGGCCGTCAGGCTGTCCGCCCCGGCGGGGGACATAGCCGCGATCGCGGAGCTGGGCTTCGACCCGTCCGCCCGCAACAACGAGGGCGACACGGCCCTGCACCTGGCGGTCAGGCGGGGCGCGGGCATCCAGGGGGCCGCCATGATCGCGGCCGGCTCGGATCCCTTCGCCCTGAACGTGTCGGGCGCCACGCCCCTCTCCCTTGCCCTGGTAGCGCCCGGCGGCCAGCCCGAGTGGTTCTTCACCCCCGGCGTGCTGGCCGGCCGCGACGCCGCCGGAAACGGGCCGCTGCACTACGCCGCCATGGCCGCCCTCCCCGACGGGGTAGGCTACCTGGCCGGCAGGGGGGTCCCGGTGGACGGCACCAACGCCGACGGGCGCACCCCGCTGATGCTGACGCTCAAGGTGGATTCCGTGGACACCGCCAGGCGCCTTCTCGCCCTCAAGGCTGACCCCGCCAGGCGCGACGCCTCCGGAGCCTCGCCCCTGCACCTGGCCGTGTACTGGGGCGCCCATGCCTGCCTGCAGTTGCTGGTGACCGTGTCCGCGGACGTGGACGTGCGGGATTTCACCGGCAAGACGCCGCTCAGGGACGCGGTGGATGCGGGGGACTCCCGCTCCGCGGCCTACCTCCTGGACCGGGGCGCCGACCCGCTCGCCCGGGACAACACGGGAGAGACCCCCCTGCACGCCGCCGCCAGGCGGGCGGACGGAAGCTTCGTGGAGACGCTCGCCGCGGTCGCCAGGACTCTGGATGCCCGCGACGACGGCGGGGCGACGCCCCTCCTGGAGGCCGTGTACGCCGAACGACTGGCGACGGCCAGGCTCCTGGCCACCCTCGGGGGCTCCATACACGCCAGGGACGCCGGCGGCGAGAGCCCGCTCAGCTTCGCCCTGCGGAAGGGTCCCGATGCCCTCAAGTCCCTGCTCACCCCGGTGACCGCCCGCCAGTCCGACGCCGACGGCCGATCCGTGCTCAGGGTGATCATCGAAGCCAAGCCGGTCCCCGAGCTGGTCGCCATGGCCCTGGCAGCCGGCTCGTCCGCGGAGGACCGCGACTTCCGAGGCCGTTCGCCCCTGCACGCCGCAGCGAGCGCCGGCTACCACGAGATCGTGGCCATGCTGGTAGCGGCCGGAGCGGATCCCTTCTCGAGGGACGCGGACGGCACCACCCCGGCTTCCATCGCCCTGGCCCTGGGCGAGGACGCGGTACGCGCCATGTTCGGGGCCGCGCCCGACCAGGCGGACTACCTGGACGAGACCGCGCTGCACTACGCAGCGGCGGCCGGCCTGGAAAAGGGTGCGCTGGCCCTGCTCTCCCTGGGGGCGGACCGGGCGCGGCGCAACGCCCTGGGCGAGACGCCGGCCGACGTGGCCGGACGCAGGGGTTACGCGTGGCTCGCGGCCCTGCTCGCGCCCTAGGAGCCCGCGTTGCGGAAAAAAAGAGGCGCCGGGGACCGCGGTCCCCGGCGCCTTCGTCGTCCCGCGCGGAGGGCGCGGGACTCATGCCTCACATGACTTCCTGGTACTCGGAGAGCTGCTGCAGGTCCTTGAGCTTCTGGATTGCCTTCTCCTGGATCTGCCTCACGCGCTCGCGGGTGATGCCCAGGAGCTTGCCGGTCTCCTCCAGGGTCAGGGGGCCTTCCCCGTTGAGCCCGTAGCGCAGCGTGATGATGGTGATCTCCCGCTGATTGAGGTTCTTGAGCACGTTCCCCAGGGTATCCTGCAGGGTCATGCTGAACACTTCCTCGAAGGGTTCCACCGCGCTCTCGTCCTTGATCAGGTCCGCCAGGTGCGTGACGTTGTCCTCGTCCACCGTGGTGTCCAGGGAAGCGGTCTCCTGGGAGAGCTTCATGATCTCCTTGACCTTCTTGGGCTCCATGCCGAGCTTGTCGGCCAGCTCGTCGGGATTCGGGTCCCGGCCCAGCTCCTGCGTGAGCTGCTTGGCGACGAAATAGCACTTCTTGATGGTATTGAGCATGTGGATGGGGATGCGGATGACGCGTCCCTTGTCGGCCAGGCTCTTGATGATGGCCTGGCGTATCCACCAAGTGCCGTAGGTGGAGAAGCGGCAGCCCCTGGTGTAGTCGAAACGCTCGACGGCCTCGATCAATCCGATATTTCCTTCGTCAATTATGTCGAGGAGGGACAGGCCGCGGTGCTGGTAGTTCTTGGCGATGGAAACCACCAGCCTCAGGTTGCTGGAGATCATGCGGTTCTTGCAGGACAGCAGCTCCGCTTCCTGGGCCATCCGGTCCTTGAGATAGTCCTGTTCCGGCCCGCCCTCGCTGGCGTGCAGGGCGTCCAGGGCGGCTATCGCGTGCCTGGATTTCTGTATGCGCTCGCCCAGCGACAGCTCTTCCTCCCCGGTCAGGAGGCTGTAGCGGGAAATCTGCTTGAGGTAGAGAGCCAAGGGGGTCGGTTTCGCGGACGGGTTTCAGTTTCTTGGGTTTCTTGAGCAGTACGGTCGGTTTCAGCTTCTTCTTGTGGGGGGCCGGTTTCTGCGAAACGGTTTCGGTCATACGAGCTCCCTGGCGGGCATCCCGCCGAACATGTAAATGAATCATGATTCGCCGGACACGAACGCAAGCCTAGAGAAGTTTACCGCCTTTTGGCAAGAAATCAAACTATTTCCGTGGTTTTTGTCGAATATTTTTACTTAACCATCCTGGCCGAAAGTTAAGCCCCATGGATGATCCATGCGTCAGCCGCGGGGCACCGTTCCGGGATCGAGGGAGTCCCCTCCCTTGAACACGAAGAAATACACCTGGGCCCCGCCGTCGGCATCGGCCTCAGCCGCTCCCAGTATCGCGCCGGTGCGCACCACGTCCCCGACGCGCACCGTGATGGTCGAGGCCCCGCCGTAGACGTAGACCAGCCCGTCGGAGGACTGGATGAAGACCATCCTGCCGAAACTCCTGAATGGACCGGCCGACACCACCGTCCCCGAGCGCACGGCCTTGAAGGAACTGCCCGGGTCGACCCGGATCGCCACGCCCTTGAGCTTGCCCTGCAGGAAGGACAGTTCGCCGCTGGCCGGCCAGCTGCCGCCATCCGCCTTGGCGGGGGTCGCGGGGGCGGCCGGTGGTTTTGCCGCCGTGGCGGGAGGCGGGGACGCCGTCACGGGAGCCGCGCCCGTCTTCGGGGCGGGCACTTTGAGGGTCTGGCCGGGCTTGATGGTGGTTCCGCCCAGGGAGTTGAGCGCCACCAGGTCTTGCACCGTGGTCCCGAAACGCTGGGCGATCGAGTACAGGGTGTCGCCCTTCTGCACAACGTACTGGACGGTCGCACCTTCCGGGGCCGCGGTCCCGGGAATCTCCAGGCTGGTGCCGGGCAGCACGCGGGAGGGATCCTTGATGCCGTTGAGCGCGACGATCGCGTCCACGGTGACGCCGTATTTCCGCGCGATGCCGTAGAGGGTCTCGCCCTTCTGCACCACGTGGGTGAGCGGCCCTCCCCAGGCGAGGAGCGCGGCGGCGAGGAGGAGGACGGTCGCGGAAAGCGTTTTCTTGCCCATTCGCTATGATTGTCGGAGCGGAGGGCCGCCTACATGAGCGCGGGCTCGGCCTCCGCAGCCGCGGGGGCGTACAGCCACGCGCCCGCGTCGTCCAGCAGCTTGGAGAGCACCACCACGTGGACCTCGTTCTTGGCCCGCTCGGTCTGCATGCTCCAGCGCTCCGGCCGGTACCTGGACGACAGCCGGGCCTTGACGGCCGCCGCCGAGGCCACCAGGGCTTCACGCCGCCCGGCCGGCGCAGCGGCGGCGCACACCGAACCCAGGAGGTAGGCGGAGAGCAGGGACAGCACGGGATCCTTCGAGGCGAGACCGGTTTCCAGGATGGGCATGGCCTCCTCGGCGCGCTTGAGCAGCACCAGGTTGAAGGCGCGGTAGAAGGCCAGCCAGGCGGGATTGTCCACGCCCTTCGCGCCCTGGAACCCGGCCATGAAGGCCTCGGTCCCGGCTGGATCGGCCCTGAGCGAGCGGGCCACCGTGAACAGGAGCGCGTCCCTCCTGAGGGCGGCAGGCCGGTCCGCCGCCAGCAGTTCCTCCAGCCGGCGTATGGTGTCGGCGTCGGAACGGAGCAGCGATGCGTTCACCAGGAGGCGCAGGTACCGCCTGTCGCGCCGCCCGCCCTCGAAGATCCGCGCCGACAGCCAGGCGGAGAGCTTCTCCCAGTCCTCCTTCTCGACCATGGAGAAGAGCTTCCAGTTGAGGGCGAAGAACCAGTTGAAGGCGGCGAGCACCGCGGCGAAGAACAGCGCGAGCGGCCAGTTGGCCTTCCAGAACGTGAGGGAATACTCGGCCCCCAGGAGCGAAAACGGCATGAAAAAGATGAATATGAAGGAGAATACCAGCACTATGTTGAAAAGGATGAAAATTGTCTTAAACTTCATCGGGGTACTCTCCAATAATGGAAGGGGAGACCTGCCGGGCCTCGTGCCCGGACAAGCCGTCCCGGTACGCTTTCCAGCGACGCCGGACGGCGGTTTCCGTGGAGCATAGAACATACCCGGAGAGGGGTCAATGGGCATGAAGGCAATCCCGCTCAGGGATCTCGGGAGCAACGGTTTCTTCACCGCTTCCGCGTACATAGACGAACGATACATCATCCTCACGCCCGAGACTCCCGTCACGCAGGGGCTGGTCAACCGGCTGTCCGAGTGGGAGATCCGGCAAGTCTACACCGACGGGGAGCTCGCCTCCGACGCGCCCGTGGCGGAAACCCCGGAGGACATCGCGGCCGCCATCGCCGCCGAGGGCGAGGCCGAGAGCAAGCCCATCAGCACCCAGGCGGACGGTGACCGCGAGAGCCTGGACAAGGTTTCCGCCTTCTACGAGCAGTTCCTCAAGTACGTGGAGACGGTCTACACCCGGTACGTGACCAAGAACGACATCGTGCTCAAGGAGCTGTCCGACCGGGTCAAGAACTTCTGCGACATGATCACGGAAAACCGGCGATACGTACTCAGGATCATGAGCAGGGTCACGCCCTCCTCCAACTACCTCGTCAACCACTCCGTGCGCTCCACCGTGCTGGCCGTGGTGCTGGGCACCCAGATCAAGCTGCCGCCGCACCGGCTCATAGAGCTGGGCGTGGCCGCCGTCCTCCACGAGATCGGCATGGTCAGGCTGCCTCCCCAGCTCTACATGGCCGACCGGCCGCTGACCCAGGTGGAGTTCAAGTCCATCACGGCGCACCCCATTCTGGGCTACAACATCCTCAAGGAGAAGCAGTTCCCCCTGGCGGTCTGCCTGGCCGCGCTGGAGCACCACGAGCGGATGAACGGATCCGGGTACCCGCGCGCCCTGACCGGGGACAAGATCTCCGTCTACGCAAAGATCATCGCCGTGGCCTGCTCGTACGACGCGGTCACCGCCTCCCGGCCCTACCGGGAGGCGCGCGAGGGCTACGAGGGCATGGTCGACTTGCTCAAGAACGAGGGCAAGAAGTACGACGACCTGGTCATCAAGGCCCTGGTCTACGCCATGTCCATCTTCCCCATCGGCTCGTACGTGCTCCTGACCAACGGCCGGGCCGGCCAGGTGGTGGACGTGAACCCGGAAAACCCGCGCTACCCGGTCATCCTGGTGCTTGGTTCCAAGACCGCGGACGGCAAGGAGACCCTCATCCAGACGGCCGAGAACGGCGTGCGCATACTCAGGCCCCTGTCCCGCAACGAGATCGACCGCCACTCGCCCGGATCCTGACCCTCCCTTGCCCCTCGGCCCGGTATCCACTATCTTCCTAGCCGAAGACAGCGCCCGGGCGCCTGAAGCCGGGCAGAGGAGCAATCAATGGACATTTCACCCCTCCAGCAGGAACGCTACGCCTACGCCCCCAAGCTGCCCCCGGTGCTCCGGGGCCGGCCCGACGAGATATCCCTGAGCCTGGGCGCGCCCACCTCCGCGGTCGCCGACTGCGAGGCGCTCGCCGTGCTCTTCCCGCGCAACTACGGCAAGCCCGTGGCCCGGTACCAGAAAGGCGAGTGCGCCACCAGGAGGCGCAAGCTGATCGTCGGGGTGATACTCTCCGGCGGCCAGGCGCCCGGCGGCCACAACGTCATCGCCGGCCTGTTCGACGGCCTGAAGGCAGGCAATCCGGAATCCAGGCTGATCGGCTTCAAGGGAGGCCCGGGCGGCCTCGTGGACGACAAGGCCATGGAACTGGATGCCGCGATGATCGACCGCTATCGCAACACCGGCGGCTTCGACATGATCGGCTCCGGCCGCACCAAGATAGAGACGCCCGAGCAGTTCGCGCGCAGCGCAGCCGTGGCCAGGGCCAGGGGACTGGACGCCGTGGTGGTGGTGGGCGGCGACGATTCCAACACCAACGCGGCCCTCCTGTCCGAGTATTTCCTGTCCGAGCGGGTTCCCTGCGCCGTGATCGGCGTCCCAAAGACCATAGACGGGGACCTCAAGAACGGCTACATCGACGCGTCCTTCGGCTTCGACACCGCGACCAAGACCTACTCCGAGCTCATCGGCAACATAGAACGCGACGCGGCCAGCGCGCGCAAGTACTGGCACTTCATCAAGCTGATGGGCCGCTCCGCCAGCCACATCGCCCTGGAATGCGCCCTGCAGACCCGGCCCAACGTGGCCCTGGTCTCCGAAGAGGTCGAGGCCAAGGGCATGACCCTGGCCCAGGTGACCGAGGGCATCTGCGCGTCCATCGTGACCCGGGCGGACAAGGGCATGAATTTCGGCGTGGTGCTGGTGCCCGAGGGCCTGATCGAGTTCATTCCCGAGTTCAAGACGCTGATCAAGAAGCTGAACGACCTCCTGGCCGCCAAGTCCGACGCGTTCAAGGCCCAGGCCGACGACGAGGCCCGGGTCGCCTTCGTGCAGGCGAACCTGGACGCCGAGCCGGCCGCCCTCTACGCCGGCCTGCCCCACGACATCCGCAAGCAGCTCATCATGGACCGGGATCCGCACGGGAACGTGCAGGTGTCGCGCATAGAGACGGAGAAGCTGCTCATCGCCATGGCGGAGAAGCGCCTCGCCGCGCTCCGGGCCGAGGGCGTGTACAACGGCAGCTTCAGCCCCCTGGCCCACTTCTTCGGCTACGAGGGCCGCTGCGCCTTCCCGTCCAACTTCGACGCCGACTACTGCTACTCCCTGGGCTACACCGCCTGGGCCCTGATCGCGGACGGGCTGACCGGCTACCTGTCGTCGGTGCGCAACCTGGCCCTGCCGGCCGACGAGTGGATCGCCGGCGGCGTCCCGCTGACCATGATGATGAACCTGGAGCGCCGCCACGGCGCGGAAAAACCGGTGATCCGCAAGGCCCTGGTGGAGCTGGACGGGGCCCCCTTCAAGGCCTTCGCGGCGGCCCGGGCCGAGTGGGCGGCGGACACCTGCTACCGTTTCCCGGGGGCCATCCAGTACTACGGCCCCCCGGCGGTCTGCGACCGTCCCACCGAGACCCTGGCCCTGGAACGCGGCGCCGGGACCTGAGCCGCCCGGCGCGGACGGAGCAAAAAAAGAACGGCCCCGGAGCCTGAGGCTCCGGGGCCGCGTTTTTTACTCGACGGGAATCAGAACTTGCTCACGTCCACCTTCACCAGCCTGCCCGAGACCGTGCCCACGTAGACGAAACCGTCGGCGAACAGGGGCCGGGCGCTGGCCTTGGAACCCAGTTCCACCCGTCCCAGCTCCTTCATGCCCTCGAGCCTGAGCGCGACCAGGAATCCGTCCATGGTGCCGTAGTAGAGCACGCCGCGGGACAGCAGGGGCGCGGCGCTCACCTTGGGGATGGGATCCATCAGCTTCTCGCCCCTGAGGCTGTAGCCGAAGATCACGTCCTTGCTGAAGGCGAACACGCCTTCCTCGCCCATCTCGATGTCCGAGAACACGCCGGCCGAGCCGGGCAGCGCACGCTCCCACACGACCGTCATGGACGACAGGTCCACCATCACCAGGAGGCCCTTGCGGTCCGCGAAGCAGGCGCGCTGGCCGAGGATGCGCGGGGCTATCGCCACGGGCTGCACGGCCCCGGTCTGCACCTGGGCCCTCACCTCTCCGGTGGCCAGGTCGATGAGCATGAATACGCCCTTCTGGTTGACGATGGCCGCGAGCCCGTCGTAGTTGGCCGGCGTCATGGTGGTGCCGCCGGGCACGGGCACGCTGCGCACCACCTTGCCGGTGCGCTCGTCCAGCACCTCGAGGGTGTCCCTGGTGGGGAAGACCACCGCGTTGGGGAAGGGCACCACCCGGGTGCCGAAGATGTGGGCGCGGTCGCCCTCCAGGACCTCGCGGGCCAGGATCTTGCCGGTGGCCGCGTCCACGGCGACCAGCTCGTTGGAGCCGGAATAGTAAACGATGCCCTTGAACGGCACGGGGTAGGAGCGGTCGGCGCCACGGTTGGCCGTAGCCACCGACCAGAGGATCTCGCCCGAGGGGGACACGCCGCTCAGGTTGCCGTCCGCGTCAGACATGACGAAGGTGCCCGTGGCGGGAACGCGCACGACGCTGCCGGAGACCGAGCCCCGGAGGGCGGCCCAGGAGCCGAGCACGCGCCTGATCTTGTCGGCCTGGGGGGCGGCGGGCGCCGGGACGGTCACGGAGGGGGCCGGCTTGGCGGGCGCGGGCCGCGCGGGGGTCGGCGTCCTGACGGCGGGCGGCGGGTCGGTGACCGTGGCCGCGCCGGCGGAGCTGTCCGTGGGAACCAGTGTGACCGGTTCCTGGGCGGCGGTCGGCACCTGGATCACGGGCAGCTCGAACTTGTCCAGGCTGCGGAGCCGGTCGCGGGTGTCCACGGAGGCCTTCACCGGCTCGACCGCGCGGGGCTTGATCTTCTCCGCGGCGCGGCGGACCCTCGTGAGGGCCGCGGCGAGGTCCGGCCTGGCCTCCGGGGCGGCGGCCGCAGCCGCCGCGGGAGCCGCCGGGGACGCGGCCGCGGGTGCGCTTCCCGTCGCCGGGGCGGCGGCGGTCGCGGAGGGAGCGGCTCCCGAGGAGGCGATGGCGGCGGGCGCGTACACGGCGGCCTCGTCGAACATGATCAGCGGCGGGGGGGCTATGCGCGCGGCGCCGGCGCTGGCCACCTGCGGGGCGGCCGCCACCTCTGCGGCTATCTCGGTGAAAATGGCCGAGACGCTCTCGGCCATCGCCTTGTCTATGGTGATCTCCTGGTCGGCCGAGACGATGGACGCCGAGGCGACGATGGACTGGATGGCCACGGCGGCCACCTCGTTGGTGGAGGAGGACTCCAGGAGGTCGTACACCACCTGGCTGGCGGGAACCACCGCCACGCGGCCGGACTTGACGGCCACGGTAGTGCCCTTCACGGGATCCACGCTGACCATGAAATCGGTGCCGCGGACGCCGCAGACGCTGGTATCGGTCCGGATCATGTAGGAATCCGTGCCGGCGAGCTTCTGGACCTTGTTCAGCACCGAGCCCACCGACAGCGAGGCCTCCACCCGGGCGGACTCGTCCGAAAGGGCAAGGGACTCCAGGGCGAGCACGGTGCCCGGCTGCAGCCTGAGGGTCGCCGTGGCGCCGAAAACGATGTCGCAGACGCCGTCGGGACCGGTGCGGACCGTGTCGCTGGCCTCCACGCTGTCGCCTATCTCGAGGACGCTCCAGCTGTCGCCCCTGCCGCGCTCCACGAAGCCTTCCGTGTACACGCAGGAAGCGCTGAACGCCTTGGAGGGCGTCGCGGGAACGTCAGAGGCCACGTCGCCCGCCCTTCTCTCCGGGATGGCCTGTTCGGCCGGCCGCGAGCACGCGGCCACGGCGAGCACCGCCATCAAGACGAGTATCGTTGCACGCTTCATGGAACCTCCGGGGGAGTCCCGCCCGGACAGGCGCGGGTACTCCTCCTACAGTATAGCCCGCTGTCGGCCGCGGTTCAATGCGCGCGGGTCCGGAGCGTCGGTTTCCGGGGCCGCCGGGAAGCACCGGAGCTTGTAAAACAAGGTTCCCGC
>JAKLIU010000500.1 GCA_022709445.1 Spirochaetota bacterium
GATGAAGTCGGCAATATGGGCATCCTGCTCTGAGACATCGGCCTGGGCATCGACCATCAGGATAACGACATTGGCATCCTCGATCGATTTCAGCGTCTTGACCACCGAGAATTTCTCGATCGACTCGAAGACCTTGCCGCGCTTGCGCATGCCTGCGGTATCGACCAGCACGTATTTTTTGCCGCCGCGCTCGAAATCGATCTCGATCGAATCACGCGTGGTGCCCGGGGCGTCGAAGGCGATGACGCGCTCTTCGCCAAGCAGCGTATTGATCAGGGTCGACTTGCCGACATTCGGCCGGCCAACGATGGCGACGCGCACGGCGTCGGATTTCTCCTCATCTTCCTCCGGTTCGGGGAAGGAGGCCAGGGCCAGTTCGACCAGGCCGCGCACCCCTTCGCCGTGGGCGGAGGAGATCGCGTTCGGCTCACCGAGACCGAGTTCGTGGAACTCGGCCTCGACCATCCCGGAATTCATGCCTTCCGCCTTGTTGACCGCGACAAAGACCGGTC
>JAKLIU010000501.1 GCA_022709445.1 Spirochaetota bacterium
TTACGAATCGCAAGATCATAGACAGCCAGAAGGAGATACTCGCCCGGCAGTCCAAGGAGGACTTTCTCACCGGGCTCTTCAACCGGCGCTACCTCGAGCTTCTGCTTTCGCAGGAGTTCGCCCGCGCGCGGCGCTATAACCTCAAGCTGAGCGTCGCCATGGCGGACATCGACCACTTCAAGGTGATCAACGACACCTTCTCCCACCAGGTGGGCGACGAGGTGCTCCGGGTCATCGCGCGGCTCTTCCGCCAGAGCATTCGCTCCTTCGACATCATCGCGCGCTACGGCGGCGAGGAGTTCGTGCTCATTCTGCCCGAAACCGATATCGATGAGGCCGTCATGGTCTGCGAGCGCATCAGAAAGACCGTGGAGTCCCACGACTGGTCGTCTATCGCGAGCGGGCTTTCCGTAACTATCAGCTTCGGCATAACCGACGACATGAGCCGCGAAAACTACGAGAAGCTCCTCTCGCTCGCCGACATCCGGCTCTACGAGGCCAAAAACGGCG
>JAKLIU010000502.1 GCA_022709445.1 Spirochaetota bacterium
CGGAATTCGCGGGACGTCCGAACTGAAGAAACCATTCAAATGGGGGGTACATGCATGTCCAGGCATCAGTTTCAGACCGAGGTTAACCAGCTTCTCCACCTGATTATTCATTCGCTCTATTCGAACAAGGAGATCTTTCTCAGAGAACTGGTATCGAACGCGTCCGACGCGCTCGACAAGCTCAAATTTCTGACCTATACGGAAGAGAAATTCAGGGGGCTTTCGTTTGATCCGCGTATCGATATTCTTTTCAACGAACAGGAAAAGACCATAGAAATATCGGATACCGGCATAGGAATGAACGACCAGGACCTGGTGGAGAACCTGGGCACCATCGCCCGTTCGGGAACCCGCGGCTTCATAGAGGCCCTCAAGGGGGACGTTAAAGGTGATATCAACATGATAGGGCAGTTCGGTGTCGGTTTTTATTCGGCATTCATGGTCGCCGACAGGGTGAAGGTAATTTCCCGGAAGGCGGGCGAAGAAGCGGCGTGGGTGTGGGAGAG
>JAKLIU010000503.1 GCA_022709445.1 Spirochaetota bacterium
ATCTCGGATTCACCTGGTACGACGCGGCGGTGGCAGCGGCGAGGATTCGGAACGTGCAAAGGGAGAGCGATGATTGCCGGTAGCTTGTTGCTATCGGTGCGGTTCGGCCGGCGGCCAGTAACCCCTGGAACTGGTCGCCGGCTTTTACAAGGAGATACATGGTGACGACGTATGAACGATCTACTAACGAGCTGGACGATTCACTGGCTGCTGTAATGGATGAGTTCCATCCGCATCTGCGGGACGCTCTATTGACCGTCGAAATCTTGCGAGCCCATGCGACGCGTGACGAGAACGGTGATCCGGTTGGCCCAGCCGTGAAGTTGCACGGCTACGAGTGTTGCGCGACGATCCGGATTGTCGGACTCAAGGACCGGGTCGCCGGGCGGGGCGATGCTGAGTTGGTGCTGGACGGCGACAATCTCGATACGTGGTCAGAGGATCAGCTGCGGGCCATTCTGGATCACGAGCTGACGCATCTCGAGCTGCAGGTGGACGACTACGGT
>JAKLIU010000504.1 GCA_022709445.1 Spirochaetota bacterium
GACCGGCTCTACCGCTCCCCGAGCCTCGTCGCCCTGTCGGCCAGGGACTACCTTTCGCCCCTCGTCGACCAGATCCTCGCGGAGCTGCCCCGGACCAAGGCCGTCAAGGTGGAGAAGGACATCGGGGACTTCACCCTGGACGCGGACCGGCTGCAGCCCCTCGGGATCATCGTCAACGAGCTCCTCGTCAACGCCGTGAAGCACGCCTTCAAGGGCAGGAGCCGGGGCCGCATCGCCGTCTCCGCCTGGAGCCGCGACGGCCGCTTCACCCTGCGGGTGGAGGACGACGGCGTCGGCCTTCCCCCCTCGGTCGACTTCGACAGCGCGCCGGGCTTCGGGCTCAGGCTCGTGAAGGGCCTGGCCGAGCAGCTGGGCGGCACGGCGCGGATCGAGCGCGGCGGGGGGACCAGGTTCGTCCTCGAGTTCGGGGAGCGGGGCCCGGCGGGCTAGGGGCCCGGGAAAGGGCTTGCGCGCGAAGCACTTGGCGCCGATAGTCAAACCATG
>JAKLIU010000505.1 GCA_022709445.1 Spirochaetota bacterium
CGACCCCTCGAGGCCCTTCCAGGGGACCGCCAGCGGGAGGCACCTCCTGAAGCTCTCCGGGCTCCAGCCCGAGCAGTTCTGGAAGGCCTTCGAGGCCCGGAACCTGCTGGACTACTGGCCGGGCCCCGCCGGCCGCCAGGGGGACCGCCTGCCGGCGCGGGAGGCCCGTTCCGCCGCCCTTGAGCTCCGGCCCCAGCTGCTCGGCCGCCGGGTGCTGCTCCTGGGGCCCGACGTGGCCCAGGCCTTCGGCCTCGAGCGGGAGCCGCTCCGCTGGACCGTGGGGCAAGGCCTCGAGGCGTTCTGGGCCATCTTCCCCCACCCCTCCAGGGTGAGCCGCTGGTGGAACCTCGAGGAGAACGAGCTGGCCGCGGCGGCCTTCCTCCGGGCCGCGGCGCTCCCCCAGGTCGGGGAAGGCGGCCACCCGCCCCTGTTCCCCTGGGCTTGACCCACCCCTCCGCGCCCTGGCACCTTGGCGGCGGAGGAGAGCATGACGAAGAAGACC
>JAKLIU010000506.1 GCA_022709445.1 Spirochaetota bacterium
GCGGGGGACAGCTGGCGCCGGTAAGACCACCTTCGCCCTGCAGACCATCGAGGAGCTGTCCTCGGTGCAGTGGGGGTTCTACCATTCGACCCGAGTCTCCGACGCTAGCCTTCTTTCCCAGTTCGATTGGCTCAAGGAAAAGAGCGACCGGATGGTCCGCTCTGACAGCTTTGCCGACAGCGGCCAGGCGGACAGCGTTAAGCGGACCGGCCTGAGCGACCTGAAGGGGGTCAAGAGCCCTCCGATGGAGATCGCCAAGGTCGGCGGCCTGCGCCGCGACGTGCCCTGGGGGGAGGTCACCACCCTCGGCGCCGGCGCCGCGCCGATCCCCCTCCTCGCCGAGCCGCGGGACGAGGATGCCCTCGCCGCGGTCCTCGCCTGCTGCGCCAAGGCCCGCATCCCCATCTTCGCCTTGGGCTCCGGCAGCAACCTGGTCGGGCGCGACACGCCCCAGCCTGGCCTCGTCCTCCGCCTCGGCGACGGCTTCGCGGGGGTCGAGG
>JAKLIU010000051.1 GCA_022709445.1 Spirochaetota bacterium
GGCGGTCAGGAGGTTCCTCGCCGAGGGCGCCGCCCCGCCAGGCGGGCGCTTGCCGTCCCCCGCGCCGGCCGGCCGGGGGGGGACGCCCCGCATACCGGCCGCCCTGCGCTCGCGCTGGAAGGCAGGAGCACCGGTGGCCGGATCCTGGTATCCCCTCCAGCTGGAAGCCGTGGACTCCGACGAGCTGGACGACGCGGACCGGCTGGCCGCCGTCGCCAGGGTGGCCGCCAGGCGTTACGGGATCCTGTCCCGGGACATCCTGGAGCGCGAGTGCCCGGCCGCGTCCTGGGGGAGCCTGTTCGGCGCGCTCAGGCGCATGGAGCTGGCCGGGGAGCTGGCCAGCGGGCAGTTCTTCCTGGGCCTGGATGGACCGCAGTTCATGTCGCGCGAGGGCCTGGCCCTGTTCGCCGACGGGGCTGCGCTCTCCGGCATCTGGGCGCTCAACGCCTGCGACCCGGCCGCCTTCCCGGCCGGGGGCCTGCCGAGGCTGCGCGGCACCAGGCTCGCGTGGCGGGACGGGACGCTCGCCGGCGTCTCCCTGCGGACCATGAAGGACGCCGAGTTCCGCATCGGGCCCGACGATCCGGACCTGCCCGCGCTGGCCCGTGCCCTGTTCGACGCCAGGCCGGGCGTCCGGGATTCCCGGCTCAGGGCGACGGTCCGGACCGTGAACGGGCAACGGGCGGCCGACTCGCCGTACGCCCCCGCGCTGCGCGGGCTGGGTTTCGAGCCGGACCGGGGCAGCCTGACGCGCTGGTGAAAAAAAACCCGCCCCCGGCCGGGGGCGGGCCCATCGTCATGGAAAGCCCGACTACTCTTCCTCTTCCTCGTGGGTCTTGAAGGCGGCCGCCGCCTTGATCACGTCCTCCGCGATCTTGCCGGAGATGGGCGCGTAGTGGTCGAAGGCCACCTCGAAGCCGCCCGTGCCGCTCGTCATGGCGCGCAGGTCGATGGAGTAGCGCAGGAGCTCGGCGTGGGGCACCTCGGCCTTGATCTCCACGATGCCGCCGCCGATGGGCTGCTGGCCGGAGATGCGGCCGCGCCTGCCGGACAGGTCGGACATCACGTCCCCGAGGTACTTCTCCTCCACGAACACGGTCAGCGCGTTGACCGGCTCCAGCAGGGTCGCGCCGGCGTTCTTGCAGGCCTCGCGGAAGGCCCCGCGCGCGGCGATCTTGAACGCCATTTCCGAGGAGTCCACCGCGTGCTCCTTGCCGTCCATCAGGCTGGACTTCACGTCCACCACGGTGTAGCGGGCGACGATGCCGGCCTCCATGGCCTGGTGGATGCCCTTCTCGATGCCGGGCACGAAGCCCTTGGAAACCGCGCCGCCGAACACCTTGTTCTCGAAGGCGTAGCCCTGGCCGCGGGGCAGGGGCTCGACCTCCAGCACGACGCGGCCGTACTGGCCGTGCCCGCCGGACTGCTTCTTGTGGGTGTACTCGCCGGAGGCCTTCTTGGTGATGGTCTCGCGGTAGGCCACGCGCGGCACGCGGGTCTCCACCGCTATCTTGGCCGAGTGCCTGATCTTGTCCAGGATCATGTTGATGTGCAGCTCGCCCATGCCGGAGATGACCGTCTCCTTGGTCTCCGGGTTGAAGTGCACGCTGAAGGTGTGGTCCTCCTCCGCCGCCTTGTGCAGGAGCTCGGCCAGCTTGTCCTCTTCCTTCTTGGAGGCCGCGGTGATGGCCACCGCGTGGACGGGCTGGGGGAGGCGCAGGGGCAGGTACTCGACGGCCTTCTCGGGGGCGCACAGCGTGTTGTTGGTCTTGAGCGAGACGCTCTTGGCCACGATGCCGATGTCGCCGGCGCAGAGTTCCTTCACGTCCTCGAGCTTCTTGCCCAGGGCGGTGTACAGCTTGGCCACCTTCTCGCGCTTCTGGTCGGCGGAGTTGACGAACTCGGCGTCGGCGGCCAGTTTGCCGGTGATCACCTTGACGTAGGACAGGCGTCCGGAGAACTGGTCGATCTGGGTCTTGACGACCATGGCGGACAGCGGGAGCTTCGCGTCCACGACGGCCTT
This sequence comes from Spirochaetota bacterium, assembly GCA_022709445.1. GTDB lineage: Bacteria > Spirochaetota > Spirochaetia > Treponematales > UBA12059 > JAKLIU01. The sequence continues at coordinate 2,024 of JAKLIU010000051.1, forward strand.
GGCCTCGCTGCCGACGACGGTCTCGGGGGCCAGCTTGGCCGGGTCCGGGGCTATGTTCGCGATGAAATCCAGGAGGGCCGCGCAGCCGGAATTCTTGAGCGCCGAGCCGGCGAACACGGGGACGATCTTGTTCTCCTCAAGGCCTTCGCGGAGGCCCTTGACGATCTCCTCCTGGGCGAGGGTTCCTTCGGACAAGTACTTCTCCATCAGCTCGTCATCGCCGTCGGCTGCCGCCTCGCAGAGCAGGGCGCGGGCCTCGGCCACGGCGGCCGCGAACTCGGCGGGGACGGGGACGGAGGCCTCTTTCTGGTCATGGGACGCGGGCATGGGCCAGGCTTTCTGGTTCAGGACGTCGATGACGCCCTTGAATCCGGCGCCTTCGCCCATCGGTATGGTCACGGCCACGGTCGGGGCCTTGAATTTGTCGTGCAGGTCGACGAACGCGACGGGGAACGACGAGCGCTCCTCGTCCAGCTTGTTCACGAAGGCCATGCGGGGCTTGCCGCGCTGGTCCAGGTTTCGCCAGGTCTTGATGGTCTCTATCTGGACGCCCGCGCGGCCGTCCAGCAGTATCAGCGCGGATTCGCAGGACCGGAGCGCCAGGATGACGTCCCCGACGAAGTCCGACGAGCCCGGCGTGTCGATGAAATTGAGCTTCCGGTCGCCCCAGGCGGCGTGGGCCAGGGCGGCGTGCACGGAAATCTTGCGTTCGATCTCTTCTTCATAGTAGTCGCTTACGGTCTTTCCCGATTCCAGGAGTTCCGGCTTGGCTATGGCGCCGGCGGAGAACAACAGATGCTCGAGGAGGGTCGTCTTGCCTGTACTGCCGTGGCCCGCGAGGGCCACGTTCCTGATGAGGTCGGTTGTGTAAGCCATGAGCACGCTCCTACTAGGTATTTGCGGGACCCTTCGCGACGCCGGCATGGCGGGGCCGGGTCCCTTACGGAACAGACGAGCTGTAACGTAGTGGATCTTGGGGATGATAGGGCCGTGTTTTTGGAGTTGTCAAGGAAAAGATGGTCCCCCGGGGAGGGACCGGAAGGGTCCGTGATTGACATGGGAGGGGCGGCCCGGCTATACAACTGAAGACAATCTGGTAGCCGACAGCTATCCGGGACGTTGCCCAGTGGCTAGGGCGCCAGCTTTGGGAGCTGGATATCGTGGGTTCGAATCCCCCCGTCCCGACGTTCGGCGAGCGACGCTCGCTGTCGGGATCATAGCTCATCTGGATAGAGCAGCTGCCTTCTAAGCAGCAGGTGGTGGGTTCGAGCCCCGCTGGTCCCATGCGCGCGCCCCTCAGGCCGCTGGAGGCTCGCGCCTCCAGTGGCCCGTCAGGGCCGTTTCGCCATCCTTCGCCAGCCGATCCAGCCCATCCCCGCCGCGCAGCCGGCGGCCAGGAGGCATCCGAGCCATTCCAGGCGCAGGAAGAGCAGGGCCAGGGCGAGCGCCGAGGCCAGGAAGGCTCCCGACATCGCCGCGATCCACTTGATGCCGTCCGGCATGGCATCCCTGACCGTCTCCTCGAGCATGGCCGCGAAGAACGGCACGGAGGCAAGCTGGAGCAGGGGCAGTGCCAGGGTCCAGGCGAAGTATGGCTGCCCCCAGAGCCGCGCGGCGTTGGCGACGGCGAACACCGACATGAAACCGAAGGAAAAGCCGGCCAGCTGGCGGAAGTCGTTGCCGCGCTCCAGCCCGCGATAGCCGCAGGAGAGCGCGTATGCGGCGGACAGCAGGCCGTAGGGCAGGGCCCAGAAGCGCAGGAAGAAGGATCCCGCGAGGAGCGCGGAGCCCCATGCCGGCCGGTAGGAGAAGCCCAGGAGCAGCCAGAGGAGGATGGCCGGGACGGCCAGAAGGGCGCCCCTGAGCGCCATCCTCAGGGTATGTCCCGCCCGTGACGGGTCCTGGAACCAGGCCGTCAGGCCGAGGAGGGCCAGAGGCAGGGCGAGTATGGTGAATGCATACATGTGCCGAGGCTAGCACGGGGGCGGGAGGGGGCGCAAGCTCCGGGTTTCGCGCGCCGCGCGGGCGGCCCGGGCGCCGGGGCTCAGAACAGCCCGAGGAGGTCGATGTGGTCCTGGGCCCAGGAGGCGAATTTCCGGCTGGTGTCCGCCAGGGCCAGGAGGGCGACCCGAGCCTCCTCGTCGGCTTTCTCCCTGCCCAGGGTGTCCAGGAGCGAGGCGAAGGCGGATTCCCGCTCAACCACCAGGGTGAGCAGGCTCATGAGCTCGATGGCCTCCGGGATGGAGGGGAACAGGCCCAGGTTGAGCGGCGGGGCCGAGCCGTTGCCGGTCCCGACCCGGCCCGCGAGGGCGGCGAAGGCGGCCGCCAGGTGGTCAGCCTGGTCCCGTTTCTGCCCGGCTATGGATTCCATGAGCCGGCGTTCGGCCGGGGTGGGGATGGCCTTGGCCGCCTTGCGGTAGTCCTCGGCCATGGACGAGCACACTTTCACGATGTCGTCCGTGTACGTTATCGTTGCCATGGCAAAAGGATACACCCTGCGCAACCCGCTGTCAAAACGCCCGGACATACCCTTTGACGCGTTCGGCCGGCCTGTGCTAGAATCGTGCGCACTATAGTTCGAGAAGGGTAAACCGAAGGAGGTCCATTGGCGGACAACAAGAATCTGCGGATCAATGACCAGATACGGGTCCGCGAAGTGCGCTTGATCGACGACCAAGGGGAGCAGCAGGGCGTCCTGGCGACCGTCGACGCGCTGCGCATGGCGCGCGATTTGGGGCTGGACCTCGTGGAGATCGCCCCCCAGTCGGTACCGCCGGTTTGCAAGATCCTCGACTATGGCAAGTTCAAGTTCGAGCAGGAAAAGAAGTTCAAGGACAACCGGAAGAACCAGAAGATCGTCAAGATCAAGGAAATCCGGATGCAGCCCAAGATCGACGACCATGACCTGGACTTCAAGTCCAAGCACGTTCGCGAGTTCCTCGACGAGGGGAACAAGGTCAAGGTGACCATCCGCTTCCGCGGCCGGGAACTGGCCCATACCGAGATCGGCGAGGACGTGCTCAAGAGCGTCCTGGGCCGCGTTGAAGGCATGTACGTCCTGGAGCGGCCTCCCACCATGGAAGGGCGCTTCATGTCCATGATACTGAGTCCCAAGGGTTCTCCGGCCAAAAAGCCCGAGGGGACTCGGCCCGTGCAGAAGGCCGAACCCGAAACTAACTGAAGGATGGCACATAATGCCCAAGATGAAGACCAAGCGCGCCGCCAAGAAGCGCTTCTCGCTGACGGCGAACGGCAAGGTTAAGTACAAGAAGATGAACCTTCGCCACATCCTCACCAAGAAGTCGTCCAAGCGCAAGCGCAAGCTCCGCCAGCCCGGCTACGTGGCCACCGGCCCCGTCTACCAGATCAAGAAGAAGCTGCTCCCGTACGGTTGAATCCGCCCGGCCCGTCGCCCCGTTCGGGCCGAGCCGGATCCGCGTACAGGATGCCGATACCGGCGTCGGCCGGGCCGTGTGGCCCTTCCGGCGGCCGTGGGGGCGCCCGGGTGTCCCAGAGGCCGCATGCGCCGCGAAGCTTCGCGGTCCGTGCGGTTCCCGAAATTTCCAAGGAGCGATACCATGCCTAGAGCAGTTGCAGGTACCAAGCGCAAGGACCACCGGAAGAAGATCCTCAAGCTCGCCAAGGGCTTCTGGGGACGCAGGTCCACCAACCACAAGACCGCCAAGGACGCGGTCGCCAAGTCCCTGAGCTACGCCTACCGCGACCGGCGCGACCGGAAGGGCCAGTTCCGCAGGCTCTGGATCACCCGCATCAACGCGGCCTGCCGCGCCGAGGGCATCACGTACAGCCGCTTCGTCGAGGGCATGGCCAAGGCCAACGTCCAGGTCGACCGCAAGCTGCTGTCCGACATCGCCATCCGCGATCCCCAGGCGTTCAAGGCCGTCGTCGAGCGCGTCAAGTCCGCGCTCTCGGCCTAAGCCTCCATGATCAGCCTCGAGCAGGTTCGCGCCCTCGAAGCGCGGGTGGAGAAGGCGGTCGCGCTGATCGCCTCGCTCCGTTCCGAGAACGCTTCCATGCGCGCCGGGCTGCTGGCCGCGGAGACGCGGGTGGCGGAGCTCGAGGCCCTGGTCGGCGAATTCCAGAAAGACCAGTCACGCATCGAGGAAGGCATCCTGGAGGCCCTGCGCAAGCTGGATTCCTTCGAGGATGCCGTCCATGCGGCCGGAACGCCGGCGGCGGTCCCGGCGGCGGACGCCCCGGCGGCCGTCAAGCCGGCCCCCGCCCAGGGGGCGCGGCACGACGCCAGGCCCAAGGCGCCGGCGGCGGAACCGGAAGCCCCGGCTGCCGGCGCGCCCGCCACGGCCGACGAGGCCGGCGACCTCGACATCTTCTGACGGCGGGATGTCCATACAGACGGTTCGGGTCGAGTTGCTGGGCGCCTCGTTCGCCATACAGACCGACGAGAGCCGCGAGTACATAGAATCGGTGATGGCCTACCTGAGGGACAAGGTGGCCGCGGTCAAGGAGTCGACCCGCGTGGACGACCCGCTCAAGACCGCGATACTGGCCGGCATCTACCTGGTCGACGAGCTCTACCGGGAGCGCGTGGACGGGGCGGTGCGGGCCGGACTGGACGCCGGCGGCGCGGCCGGCGGCGACATTCCGGACGACGGGCTCTCGGCCGTCGCGGAACGACTGATCGCCCGCATCGACGAGTCGCTGGCAGTCCCGATGGAAGCCGCCGGCCCCGCCGCGGGAGCGATTCCGAAACCGGATGGAACGAACGGAGACAGACCATGAGCATGCCCCTGGACGAGCTGATCGAGTACGAGGGAAACGCCTACGAGTTCACCGTGGCGGTCAACCGCCGCGCCTACCAGCTGGCCGTGCTTCGCACGCCCGAGGTGGAGAAGAACAACGGCAAGGTGGTCTCCCTGGCCATGCGCAACGTCTTCACCAAGCAGATTGAGTACCGCTTCGAATAAGGTCCTCGCGCTCTTCGGTCCCACCGCCTGCGGCAAGACCGAGCTGGTATCGAGGCTCTTCATCGACGACGGCCGGCCGCTCAGCGTGCCGGCCGTTCTCGTCTCCGCGGACGCCGTCCAGGTATACCGCGGCCTGGACATCGGCTCGGCCAAGCCCGACGCCGCCCTGCGCGGGCGCTTCCCCCACGAGCTGATCGACATCCTGGACCCGTCGGAGCCCTTCTCCGTGGGCGATTTCACCCGCCTGGCCGACGAGGCCTGCGAGAGGGCAGTCGCGCGGGGAGCGCTCCCGGTGCTCTCCGGCGGCACCGCCTACTACATCAGGGCCTTCATCATGGGCGCTCCCCCGGCACCGCCCTCCGACCCTGTCACCCGGGCCTCGGTGGCGGCCGACCTGGCGTGCCGCGGGGCCGCCGCGCTCTGGGAAGAACTCTCGCGGGTGGACCCGGCGAGCGCATCCCGGATCGCGCCCGCGGACGCCTACCGGATCTGCAGGGCCCTGGAAGTGCACCGGGCCTCGGGGCGGCCCCTGTCGTCCTTCGTGCCGTCCCGGGAGCCGCGTGCCCGCTGGGACGTCCTGTGCGTGGGACTCGAGCGGCCGCGCGAGGAGCTGTATGCCCGCATCGGCCGGCGGGTGGACGCCATGATGGCCGCGGGCCTGGAGGACGAACTGCACTCCCTCCTGGCGGCCGGCTACGGTCCCGGGGATCCCGGCATGCGCGCCATCGGCTATGCCGAGTTCCTCTCCGCCGCCCCCGGCGAGTCCCGCGAGTCGGTCATCGAGCGCATCAAGATGAACACCCGCCGCTACGCCAAGCGCCAGTGCACCTTCATGCGCTCCCTCCCGGGCGTGCGCTGGCTGCGCATGCATGACGACGATCCCGCCGGCGACGCAGCCGCGGCGGCCGCCCTCGTGGGGGACTGGCTCTCCCGCTAGCGGTATCCGATGGCCACGGCCAGCATGAGCAGCCCCATGGTCAGCCCGAAGGCCGCCAGCTGCAGGAGCCAGGTGCGCCTGAACCAGGCCGGCCAGGACATGCCCACCAGGCCCAGCGAGATGAGCAGGACGGCATTGGTCGGGTACAGCATGTTGGAGAACCCGTCGCCGAAGGCATAGGCCTGCACCATCACCTGCCGGCTCAGCCCGGTCAGGTCGGCCAGGGGCGCCAGGATGGGCATGACCAGGAAGGCCTTGGCCGTGCCCGAGCTGATGAAGAATTCCAGGAACAGGGTGAAGACGTACACCATGGCCGCGGCCCCGTAGTCCGACGCGCCGGCCACGGCGCTGGCGGCCGCGTGCAGGAGGCTGTCCATGACCATGCCGCTGACGATGATGTGCTTGACCCCCATGGCCATCAGGATGAGGACCACTCCGGGCAGGAGCCCGGCGACGCCCCTCCCGAAGGCTCCCGCGGCTCGCCTGCCGCGGAGACCGGCCGCGAAGCCCGCGCCGCAGCCGGCGAACAGGAAGAGCAGGGCCGTGATGGGCATGGAGAAGTCCGAGAGCGCCCCGGTCAGCGATACCGCCATCACGGCGGCCAGTATGCCCGCCAGGGACAGGGCGAACACCGTGATGCCCCGCCTGACACGCGCCGGATCCAGGGGCGGGCCGTCCTCCGCGACCGGAGTCGTCGCGGTCGCCGCGATGCCCGGCCCGCGCTCCGACTTCCGGGCCAGGCGGATCAGCCAGGCCAGGTAGAGGCCGTAGACCAGGACGAAGACCAGGATGCGGAACGGGGCGCCTGAGAACACCGGCAGGCCGGCCAGGCGCTGGGCCGCCCCCAGGGTGAAGGGATTGGAGATGGCCGCGGCGAAGCCGAAGCCGGTGGCCAGGATGCTCATGCCCAGGCCGACCATCGGGGACCAGCCCATGGTGGCCGCCAGGGCAACCGCGACCGGCACCAGGGGGATCACCTCCTCGAAGATGCCCATCAGCGAGCCGATCGACATGAAGAAGAGGGTGACCGCGGCCAGGAGCGCGTACTTCCTGCCGCCGGCCCGCCTGGCGAGCGCCTCCACGGTGCCCGTGAGTATTCCCGCCTCCTGGAGCACGGCGAACGAGCCGCCTATCGCCACGATGAACAGGATGATGGCGATGACGGCCGGGGCGTCGTCCGAGCCCAGCACCTCGACGGGCGCGGCCAGCCAGCGCCAGGCGGGGTAGTCCGGCCGTTCGACGATCCGGTAGCTGCCCTCCACCACGGCGGACGCGCCGGTCCGGTCCATGGTGCCGGCGGGCACCACCCGGGTGAGGATGCCGGCGGCCATCATCAGGAAGAACAGGATGAAGAACCCCGTCAGGAACGACTTCAAGCCTATCGACGCGACCGCCCTGCGCTCAGCCATGGCAGAACCTCCCGGATCCCGCGCAGTATACACCCGTTCGGCCGCCGCGGGGGCTCCCCGTCGCCGGCCCCGCTCTGCTTGCCCCCGGGGGCCCGCATGGCTATACTCCACCCCCATGACCGTGTCGACCCTCCTCATCCTGGCAGTGCTTTCCTTCCTCCCCATATCCGAGCTCAGGGGCGCCATACCCTTCGCCGTCGCCCGCGGGGTTCCCCTCCTGGAGGCGGCCCTTCTGGCTGTGTCCTTCAACGTACTGGTCGCACCCGTCGCCTTCCTGTTCCTGGAGACGGTCCACAAGCTCCTGTACAAGTGGGGCTTCTACCGGGGCGTCTTCGATCGCTTCGTGGCCAAGGCGCGGCTCAAGGTGCACGCCCAGGTGGAAAAGTACGGCTACTGGGGCCTGGCCCTGTTCGTTGCGATCCCCCTGCCGGTCACCGGGGCCTGGACCGGGGCCCTGGGCGCCTGGATCCTGGGCATGGACCGCAAGAAGGCCATGCTGGCCGTGGCCGCGGGCGTCGTGGTCGCCGGCGCCGTCGTGACCCTGGTGGTGGGACTGGGCATAGAGGCGCTCTCGCTGTTCCTCAAGACGACGTCCTAGCGCGGCCGCATGCACCTCGACTACCGCGCGGAACTCAACGACGAGCAGTACGACGCCGTCACCACCATCGAGGGGCCGCTGCTGATCATAGCCGGGGCGGGCTCGGGCAAGACCCGCGTGATCACCTTCCGCGCGGCTTACATGCTTGAGCGCGGAGTGCCCCAGTCCGCCATCCTGGCCCTCACCTTCACCAACAAGGCCGCCAGGGAGATGGCCGAGCGCGTCAAGCACGT
>JAKLIU010000052.1 GCA_022709445.1 Spirochaetota bacterium
GTATGACGGCGTCCCCACCGTCACGGGGTTGGCCCGGAAGATGTCGCCCAGTTTCCAGTTGTCCTTGTTGTAGGTTGGCTCGCCCCGGACGTATCCCACGACCTCGTTGCGCCGGGTATCGTTCTCGACGCCCAGGTCCGCGGCGGTGCCGGTCAGGATGTCCCATATCTGGCGATTGGTCAGCGAGGGGTTGGCGCCCTTGACCAGGGCCGCGACGGCGGCGGCGTGGGGCGTGGCCATGGAGGTGCCCGAGTAGACGTCGTAGTCGGCGGGCGATATGGCGACGGTCACGGTCGGGCTGCCGGCGGCGACCAGGGCGAGTCCGTCCTCCATGCTCATGGAGACCGAGGGGATCCAGGCGCCTTCCGCGCCGAGGGTTCCGGAGAACGGTCCCGCCACGTTGTTGTAGATGATGACGCCAGCCGCACCGGCGGCGATGGCGTTGGTCACCTTGTCGGCGAAGGCAATGGTTCCGCGCTGGATGAGCGCTATGTTGCCGGCGACCGATGCGGGGAAATCGGCGGCTGCCAGGCCCTCGCCGCAGGGGACGGCGGCTCCCGTCACGGTGCCGCGGGGCGAGAACTCGAGGGCCGAGGCCGCCAGGGCGGATTGCAGCCACTGGACCGAGGACACGGTCCCGAAGCCGATGGGCACGGTGGACAGCACGTCGACGCCGGGGGCGACCAGGTCGATGCCGGTACCCTGGTTGGAGAAGTCGGCGATGGCCAGGCTGGAGTCGACGGCGCCGATGGCCATGGTCGCGGCGTAGCCGGCGGGATAGGAAATGGCCGTCGCGGCGTCGTTGCCGGTGGCGCAGATGACGAGCAGTCCGGCATTGTACGCGGCGGTGTAGGCCGCGTCCTCGGTGCGGGAGAAACGCCCGCCGCCCAGGCTCATGCTGGCTATGTGCATGCCGTTGGCGACGGCCCAGTCGACGCCGGCCAGGATGTCCGAGGACAGGCCGGACCCCTCGTCGGAGAGGACCTTGCCTGAATACAGCTCGACGTCGAAGGCCACGGAGGCGACGCCCAGCCCGTTGCCGGTGATCGCGCCGATGGTGCCGGCGCAATGGGTGCCGTGGCCGTTTCCGTCCATGGGGTCGGCGTCGTCGTTGACGAAGTCCCAGCCGCCGCGGTAGTTGGCCGCGAGGTCGGGGTGGGTGTAGTCGATGCCGGTGTCCAGCACCACGAGCTTGACGCCCTCGCCCGTGCTGGTCGCCCAGGCCTGGGGAGCGTTCACGGCCACGATGCCCCAGGGGGTCGTTTCGGCGCTGGCGAAGAGGACCTGGTCCTCCTCTATGATTTCCACGTTCGGGTTGTGGCGTATCCCTTCCAGGGCGCGCTCGTTGGGGACGCGGATGGCGAAGGCGGGCACGATGGAGAATTCCCGCATGATGGAACCGCCGTTGCCCCTGATGATGTCGCGGTCGGCCTTTCCGGGTTTTTCCTTGAACAGGACGAGGTAGCGGCCGGAGTTCGACGCCGGGGCGGCGGCGGCGACGCGGGCCGAGGCGAGGCCTTCTTCCACGGCCGGCAGCCGCGCGTCGAGGGCGGCTTCCATGCTGCAGGACAGGGCGAACAGGGCCAGGAGCGCAAGAAGGGCGATGGAGACTTTCTTCATGAACTTCCCTCCGGGGATGTCCGACATCCGGGGACGGCATGCGCCGTCTTGGGCGGATGGTACTACCATTCCGGAGCTTGTCAAGTATTTTTCAGGGCTTTACCGGTACAGGCGCTGTGACGGCCGGCCCCATCACGCATGAGCGAACGCTCACTCCTTCAGGACCGCGTCCATCCCGCGCTTCCAGCGTTCCAGCACCAGGTCGATCACGGCGTCCACCCTGGCGTTGACCGTGCGCCGCGCGGGGTCGGCCATGAACCAGTCCACGGATTCCCGGAGGCCCGCGTGGAACGGCACCGTGGTCCGGAAGCCCGGCACCAGGCGCTTGAGCTTGGAACAGTCGAAGACGGCCGACCAGGCCTTGTCGCCCAGGAAGTGCTGGCCCATCTCCGGGTCCACCGCCGCTATGAAGTCCGAGGGCACGTGGACGATGCGCGGCTCCACGCCCAGGGCAGCGGCCAGGGTCCGGTGGATGGCCTCCCAGCTCAGGACCTCGTCCCCGGTCACCAGCACCGACTCGCCGACGGCAGCCGGGTTCCCGAGGAGCCCGACCAGGCCGGCGGCGAAGTCCCGCGCGTGCGTGAGCGTCCAGAGCGACTGCCCGTCCCCGTGGACCGGAACCTCCCTGCCGGCGAGCATGCGCGCGGCCACGGTGAAGTCCGACGAGGTCCAGGCGGTGGGTATCCAGCCGGTGCCGTAGGTGTGCGAGGGACGCACCACGGTCACGGGGAATCCGGTCTCGCGCCAGGCGTTCTCGAGCACGCACTCGCAGGCGATCTTGGCGCGGGAGTAGTCCCAGAACGGGTTCTCCAGGGGGGTGGACTCCGTGATCACGTGGTGGACCGCCGGCTTGCGGCAGGCCGACGCGCTGGAAATGAACACGTACTGGGAGGTGCGTCCGCTGAAGAGCCGGATGTCGCGCTCCACCTGCGCCGGATTGTAGGCTATGAAGTCGACGACCGCGTCGAAGCGGAGCGTGCCGAGGGCGGCGCGCACCGCGTCCTCATCGTCCGCGTCCGCGCGAAGGAGACGGGCCCCTTCCACGGCCCGTTCGGGACGGGTGCCGCGGTTGAGGTGCCAGAGCTCGTGGCCCTCCGCCAGGGCGCGCAGGGAGCAGTCGCGGGACAGGTTGCCCGTGCCGCCGATGTACAGGATGCGCATGCCGGTTCCCTTCCCGCCCCCGCCCGCGCGCCGCGGAACCCGGGGCCGTCAGACGTACAGTTTCTCGAACAGGGCCCTCAGTTCCTTTGATTCGCGGAGGATGTTCAGGGTGAGGTCCGAGTGCCCCTTGGCGTAGCCGTTCCCCACGATCAGCTCGATGTCCTTGCCCACGCCCTCCGCGCCCAGGGCCGCCTTGGTGAAGGAGGTGGCCATGGAGAAGAAGTAGATGAGGCCCTGGCCCTTGGTGACCAGGATGGAGGTCATTTCCGTGTTGGGCACGTTCACGTTGTTGATGGTGACGTCGCAGCCGCGTTCCCCGGTGATGGCTATCACCTTGTGGTATACGTCGATGGCGTCGGTGGCGTCCGCCACGATCACGTCGGTGGCCAGCCTCATGTCCGCGATGCGCTTGGCGTTCTCCTTCGAATACTCCACGACGATCACCTTGCCGTACGGGCCCACGTTCTTCATGGCCTGGTAGCAGCACAGCACGCCGGACTTGCCGCCGCCGCCTATGATGCACACCGTGTCGCCCTCGCGGACCAGGCGGTCCACCTGGGCGGGGGCCCCGGCCACGTCCAGCGCCGCCAGGGCCAGCTTCTCCGGCAGGTCGGATGGCACCACGGCGTAGATGCCGCTCTCGAACAGGATGGCCTGGGCTTCCACGTCCACCTGGTCGCTCTCGGGATCCAGGCTGCGTATCCGGGCGATCTTGAGCGGCGTCAGCGAAAGCGACACGAGCGTGGCGATGCGGTCGCCGACCTTGAGCCGCTTGTCCGGGTAGGCGGGGCCTATCTCCCGCACCGTGCCCACGAGCATGCCGCCGGATCCGGTCACGGGATTCTGCATCTTGCCGCGCTCTGCCACGATCCCGAGTATCATGTCCTTCATGCGCCCGGCGTCGCCGCCGCAGGCCGCCTTGATCTGCGTGTAGCTGGCCGAATCGATGTTCAGGGTGCCCACGTCTATCAGCACCTCGTTGTCGTAAATGTCCATGGAGTTGTCCAGCCTGAGGGCCGGCTGGGGAAGTATCCCCTTCGGCTCGATCACGCGGTGGCTGCCGTACCTGCATCCCTTGCCCATGCTCATCTGTCACGCTCCTTGCCCTGATATCGTCGTCCCGCCTGATAATAACGGGAGGGAGCGAGCGCCGCAACGCCCCGTCCGCGGGGCCGCTGTCCGGCGGGCCTGCGGACATGCTATCATCCGTCCAGGAGCAGCCGTGCAACCCGCCCTGAAAATCGCCACCTTCAACGCCGAGAACTTCTACATGCTCCTGGACCGGGACTACTCCACCGACGAGCTCCGCGCCTTGCCGCGCGACGAGTACCTGGCCATGAACAAGTCCATCTTCAACCCCAACAAGGACCTGTCCAAGATCGAGGCCATAGCCGCGACCATCCTGGAAGGGGACTTCGACTTCGTGGGACTGTGCGAGGTGGGCGGCCGCGAGACCCTGGCCAACTTCAACCGCCACTTCCTGGGCGGCGCCTACGAGTGCCACCTGCAGGAGGAGAACAGCACCCGGGGCATCTTCGTCGGGGCCCTGGTCAGGAAGGGCCGCTTCGCGACCGTGTCCGCGACCAACGTTTCGGGCAGCTTTTCCCGGAACCTGCTCAGGCTGGAACTGGCCTCTGGCGGCGTGACGCTCCGCGTCTTCGTGGTGCACCTCAAGTCCCAGTACGGGCAGGACCGCGGCATAGAGCGGCGCATGCGGGAGGTGAACCAGCTCTGCGCCATGGTGGACAGGCGCAACTGCGTGGTGATGGGCGACTTCAACGGCATCCTGGTGCGGGGCGAGCACCAGTTCGAGTTCGAGCCCTTCCTGGACCTGCCCTTCCGCGACGTGCTGGAGGCCATGGACGTGCCACCCGCTTCGCGATTCACCCACTTCCACTTCGGGTCCAGGCCCAGCTTCAACCAGCTGGACTATATTTTCTGCTCGCGCGACATAGCGATCCTGGACGGGGGAACCGTCGCCGACCTGGTTCCCGTCAACTGGGAACAGCGCAGGCGCCTGCCCTCCGACCACATCTTCCTCACGGCCACCATCAGGGCCTTCCCCGAGCGCTGAGCGCCCCCGGGCGACGGGGCCGGTTCAGGTCCCCCGGCCGTCGGGGATCCCGTCCAGCGCGAGGGCCGCGGCGGCCACGGCGGGATGGAACTGGCCCCCGGAACAGGCCCCGACCTCGGCCATGGCCTCGTCCCAGCCCCGGGCCGGGCGATAGGACCGCGTGCTGGTCATCGCGTCCAGGGAGTCGGCGACCTGTATGATCTGCGCCCCGAGGGGGATGGCCTCCCCGGCCAGGCCGTCGGGGTAGCCGCCTCCGTCCCAGCGCTCGTGATGCCGCAGGGCCATCGTCGTGATGTCCTCGAAACCGCGGATCGCGCCCAGGATCCGCGCCGAGTGACCAGGGTGCCGCTTCATGACCTCGTACTCGGAGGGGCTCAGCCTGCCCGGCTTCCGCAGGATCTCCGAGGGGATGCCCAGCTTGCCCACGTCGTGGAGCAGGCCGGCGGTGGCGACCGCCTCCGTCTCGCGCGCCCCGAGCCCCAGTTCGCGGGCCAGGAGGCGGCTCAGGTCCGAGACGCGCTTGCCGTGGCCTTCCGTGTACCGGTCCAGGACGTCTATGGCCGATACCAGGGAACCGACCACGTCCTTGTAGAGCATGGTCTGCCGTTCCTGGAAGAGGCGCTGGGCGTAGAACTCTGAAATGAGGCGCGCGTAGTACTGGAGCACCTTCCGGGACAGGCGGGTGAAGCCCCCCTCGCCGAATTTCTCCAGGCTGATCAGGCCGCAGGTCCGCCCGTCCACCCGGATGGGCGCGTAGAGGGAACTGAAGCCCGACAGGGTTCCCAGCTCGCGGAACGCATCCATGGTCCGGGCGGGGAACTTGAGGGGATCCCTCCCGGTGATGCGGGTCTCGCTGGCCGCGATGCGTCCGTCCTCGTCCACGGCAAAATCGATGAAGGCCTCGTCGCCCGCGAAGGAGATGCGCGAGAGGACGGCCATGTCGTAACCGCGGCAGAACACGGGCACGTACCGATCGTCCTGCAGTTCGTAGAGCGAGCCCTTCTGGGCCTCCGGGATCAGCCCGAACGCCGCCTCGAAGGCATGGCCGAGGAAGTCGTGCTTGTCCAGGCCGTGGAGATTGTCCAGGGAATCGATGATGAGCGAGAGGCTGTCGTACAGCGCGTCGTCCTCCCGCCGCCTGGGCGCGGGATCATCGTTGCCGCCATGCATGGTCCCGGGCCTCCCTCGAGCGCGCGCGCCCGGGACAAAGTCTCGTCTCCCGCTGGCCGGCGGTCAAGCCGGGCGGGTCAGGGGGACGGGGCCGACGCTTCGAACCATGAGGCCAGGGCCCAGCCTTCCCTGCCGCTGGCCGGGTGGCGGACCCGGATCCAGAACTCCCGCCCGCCGCCGGCAGTCTCCGGCCGGGCCAGGTTCCCGAGGAGCAGGTACTCCCCGGCCGGCGCGCCGGGGCCGGCCGCGTCGGCGGAGGGCTCCAGGTGCAGGGTGCGCGCCGTCCGGGAACGGGCCAGGACTAGGCGGGGGGCGGCGGCCGTGGCGGGAGCGACCATGGCCGGGACCCCGCCCGCCGCGAGCAGGGCGTCCGTGGCCCGGTCCGCGGCATGCGAGAGGGCGTTCTCCCAGTGGGTTCCCTCGAGGAGGGCCTGCGACGGGTCGGCCCCGAGCCGCAAGGCCAGCTCGACGGATCCCGCCCTGCCGCCGGCGGCGGCCGCGAAGAGCGGCGGATCGTCCGGGTCGGTCAGGGCGGAGGGCAGTATCGTAGCGAGCGCTTCCGCGCAGGCCAGCTGCCCGATCCTGAGCGCGTAGGCCACGGGATTGGCTCCACCACTGGATCCGTACAGCGAGGCAAGATCCGCCGACAGCCCGGGCAGGCCCGCCCGTATGGCAGCGAACCAGGCCGGCCTGCCATCAGCCCCCGCCGCACCAAGGTCCACGAAGGCGCGCGCCAGGGTCAGGGCGAGGCCGGTGTCCCCGGCTTCCAGGGCAAGCGAGAAGTCCCGGACGGAGTGCAGCCGCCGTATCGCGCCGTCGGCGCCCAGTCCGTAGGCAGCCAGCCGCTGGCCGCCGGCCCCGGAGGCGAAAGACGACGCGTCCAGGGCCACCCAGCCGCGCTCCATGCCGGCCGGCCGGAAGGCTTCGCGGCCGGCCATCGATGGTTCGAAGGCCGGGGAGAAGTCCAGGGCCAGGAGGGGATCGGAGGGACCGCGGAACAGGATGGCCCGCGATCCGCCCGGCAGGGCCAGCGCGGGGGCGGAGAACTCGGCCAGCATGGCGGACGGAGCCCAGGACGGCGATCCTGGCCAGAGCCGCCTGGATTCCCCGGTGGCCACATCGATGCCCAGCCACGACACGGCGGCGTCGCGTCCCGCTTCCTTGAAGATGACGATACCGGGCATGCAGGAGATGGTGTCAGGATGTATGAATTGGTATCCACCCGCGCGTTCAATAGCCGCAATAACCCTGAGGAGGCCTTCATGCGCCGCGATCGGATCCCCTCCGCTCGAGCCGAGCATGCACCGGAACCAGCGGGCCGCCGCTTCCCGGCGCGCCTGCGGCACGGGAAGGGTTTCCGGCTCGAGGGTGAAGCCAAGGGACGCGCCGCGGGCGTCCGCCAGATCCAGGACGGTCAGCCGGGGATGATCCGCCCCGTCGGAACCCCGCTCGGTCCACGAGAACAGGGCGCCCCCTTCGTAGGCTTCCATGGATGCGCCATCCAGCCAGGCGGGCAGTTCCAGGGTGTCCGCCTGCACCAGCCGGGGCCCAGCCAGGATGCGGTAGGTCCGGAGCACGGTCTTCCCCCCGGCCGCTTCCCGATCCAGGAACAGGAGCCTGTCCCCCATCACCCAGTACGGGCGTTCCAGGTACCCTGCCAACGCGCGCGAGAAAGCCGCCGGATCGGGCAGGAACCCGGGTGACAGCTCGAACTCGGCGGCCGGAACGTCGGCGAAGCGGGGGTGCGGGAGGGCGAGGGGGGCGAAGACGCGCAGGTCGGGAGCCTGGTCGCCGGTTCGCGGGGCAAAACCCACCGCGTAGCCGCCCTGCGAAGCTACCCGCCGGGTCGGGGTTGCCGCCAGCGGCGCGGGGATCGGCAGGCCCGCTCCGCGGGCATGGTCAGCGGCCGTCCTGCCTTCCAGGTCCCTGCCATCGGCCCTGGCGCCAGCGGCCAGGAGGGTCCCGATGACCGATTCCCCGAGCCCGGCGGCCGCGGCACGCATCAATGCGGACACCCCGTGGCGGTCCCGCGCGTCCGCGTCCAGGCCGGAGCCGGCCAGGTCAGCGATCAGGGAGGCGGGAGCCCCGCCCGCCACGGCGAGCGACAGGGGATCGAGACCGTCGGCATCGCGAGGGGTCCGGAACCCGCCGATGGCATCGCCGTCGGCACGTGCCGCGAGCGAGGCCAGCTCCTCCCATCGGCCCGCCCGGGCGGCGTCCAGGAGCAGGGCTTCCCGCGGTTCCAGCCAGGACAGGAAGCGCTCGAGCCGGTCCTCGTCCGATTCGTCCCCGGACGCTGGCCTGGGAAAGCGGAAGGACGGTACGGTGACGACCCCGCTCCTGAGCAGGGCGAGCATGCGCCGGTAACGGTCCGCGCCGCGGTAGAGCGAGATGCGGTCCCAGGCCGCCATCGGCGAACCCGGCAGGGCAGCGAGCGGATCCATGCCCAGGGCGCAGAGCCGCTCCACGGCGTCGCCGGGGCCGAAGTGCAGCACGCGGACGAAGGCCCGGTCGGTGATGTCCAGGGTCGCGCCGCGGGTGAAGAGGGCGCCGGTGCGGGCCATGTCGCCCTCCATGAAGGCGCGGGCCATCACCCGGTCCCGGTGCGGCAGCCGAAAGGCGTCCTCCACGAAGGCCTCGGTGTCGAAACCGGACGGCAGGGACAGGATGGCTTCGATGGAAGCGTAGGCGGCCCGGTCCGCGAAGCGGGCTTCCGGGGCCGAGCGGAAGATCTCCCAGGCGCTCCTGCCGACGGCATTCGTCGCGCCGAAGTCCGCTTCGCTCTCGAGGAGCAGGGCCAGCAGGGGAAGGCCGCTCCCCGAATCGGCGAAGCGGCGGGCGGCGGTGAGCACCAGGCTCTCCCGTCCGGGGCCCGGATGGTCCGGGTCGGCGCCGGCGGCCAGCATCGCCCGGAAGAGACTGTGCCAGGTCGCGTCCGGCCAGGTGCCCGTCACCCGGTCGGCGCAGAGGGCCAGGAGTCCCCTGCCCGACGCGTCGGGAACGTTCACGTCCAGGCCAGCCAGCAGGCGGAGCATGCGCTCGTCCCCCAGGTGGAGTCCTTCCGCGAGGAGGAGGTGGAGGAGCGAGCCGCCCTCCCCGTCCAGGTTTCCAGGACCGGCCCCGGCGTCCAGGAGGGCCGTCACGGCCTCCGCCCGCCGCCAGGCGAATCCGTGGTGAACGAGCACCCAGTGGAACAGCGTGGCGCCGTCAGAGAAGCGCGCACCGGGATCCCTGCCCTCGGCCAGGCCGGCCGAGAGTCCGTCCAGGTCCAGGGGAGGCCCGTCCCAGCCGGCGGGTCCCTCGGCGAAGGGCTCGGGCGCCGGTCCGGGAAGCGGCTGCCCCATCGATCCGCAGGCGGCGAGGACGCAGGCCGCGGCGAGCGCCGTCGCGGCGCGGATGGCAAGGCGCACCGGCCCGGTTCCTGCGTGATTCATGGCTGTAGGCCTCCAGGATGCATGGCACTAGAATGGAACGATACCGCCGCGGCGTCAAGCTCGGGATGCGGGGAAGCGACGCGCGCGCAAGCAACGCGCCTGCCGTTCCGTCACTTCGGGACAGCCCAGAGGCGCATCGTCCCGTCCCAGGAAACCGAAGCGATCAGGGTGCCGTCGGGACTGAAGGCCACCCGGAGGACTTCGGCCCCATGGCCCGCAAGTACGGCCAGGAGGGCGCCGTCCCGGGGATCCCACAGCCTCAGCGTCCCATCGTGGCCGGAGGAAGCGAGCAGGGAACCGCCGTCGCCGCCGTGGCTCCAGACGAGACTGCGTCCGGCCACATCCCACAGGCGGATGTCGTCATGGAGGGAACACGACACCAGGAAGCGCCCGTCCGGGCTGAAGTCCAGTTCCCATACCGGGGAGTCGTGTCCGCCCAGCTCGGCGACCATCGCACCCGTCGCGGCGTCCCAGAGTGTCACCGTTTTGTCGAAGCCGCCGGCGGCGATGAGCCTCCCGTCTGGGCTGAACGCGCAGGCGACGTTCTGCGATTCCGGCGCATCCAACAGGAAGCGGATCCGGCGGGCGCGGACATCCCAGACGGATACCCGCCCTATCCCCGCCGCGCATGCCAGGA
>JAKLIU010000053.1 GCA_022709445.1 Spirochaetota bacterium
GGAAGCCAAGGTGGTGGCCTGCATACGAAAGCCCTGGCGCGGACCGGAGCTGGTCCAGCTCATACGCGCGGCCACCGGGGGCTGAGCCCCGCCTTCAGGAGGTCTTGAAAGCGCCGAACTTCCTGTGGAGCGTGTCGACGATCGCGTGCAGTTTCTCCGACAGGGCAACAAGATCCTGGGTGGATGACAGGATCTCCGCGTTTCCCGCGTTCACTTCCGCCATGCCGCTGTCCACCGTGCTCGATGCGCCGCGGATTTTCCCCGCCGAGGCGAGGATCACCTCGGTGGCCGTCCTGACTCCGGCGGAGTCCGAGCGGATGCCGGAAGTCTCCCCGGATATGCGCAGGGACGTCTCGAGCACTCGCCGGCCGCCTTCCTCAAGCTCCAAGATCGCGCGCTCTATCCCGGCGAACGCGCGCACCGTTTCCGCGATGTCCTTGTGCATCGTCTCGAAGACGGCGCTGGTCTCGCGGACGTTGCCGTCGGTCCGGTCCACGGTTTCGGTGATGGAGCCGACCAGCTCCGCTATGCCCCTGGAACTCTCCCCGGCGGTCTCCGCGAGTTTCCTGATCTCCTCCGCGACCACGGCAAAGCCGCGGCCGGCTTCGCCCGCGTGGGCTGCCTCTATGGCGGCGTTCATGGAGAGCAGGTCGGTCTGCGAGGCTATCCCCGCGATCACCTCGGCCATCTCGCGTATGGAACCGACATGCTCGACCACTTCCCTGAAGGCAACGGTGGTGTCCTCGATCTGGGCGCGACCCCGGTCCGCCGCCCCGGCGAGGGCCTCGGTGGCGTCCCGGTTGGCCGCCGTGCTGGATTCCACGTCGCCCAGGGAGGCCATCATCCGTTCGATCGCGGCGTTCGATTCCTCGACCAGGGTCGCCTGGTCCGAGATCCTGGCATCCATGGATTCTATGTTGGCGGTGATGCGTTCTATCTCGTCCACGGTGCGGGCCATGTTGCGGTCGAGCTGGCCGGTCTCCTTCCCCATCGACGCGAGTATGGCGCTGCTCTGCTCGACCGAGGCAGAGGCCTCCACGGTGGCGGATGAGAGCGTCTCGTTGACGGCGGTGATCTGGGCGATGACCGCGCTGACGTCGTCGATCAAGGCACGCAGTTTCCCGAGGAAGAAGTTGAAATTCTTCCCGAGGTCGCCAATCTCGTCATTGCTGGTCACACTGAGGGCGGCCGTGAGGTCCGCGTCCCCGTGGGCGATCGCGTCCAGGGCCCTGCTCGTCGCCTTTATCTTGTCCACAACCGAAACCCGGACCAGGACGGCGCCAGCCACCAGGGCCACGAGCAGCGCCAGGGCGGTCAACAGGTTCTGGGACAGCGCCTTGGCGACGAGGGGCGACATCACGGCGTCCCTGGGGGTGCTGATGACGAGCACCCAGTTCCCCAGTGCCAACGGCGTGTGCCCCACGAGGAGCCTTTGTCCGGCGAGCGTCATCGTCGTGCTGCCCAGTCCGGCCGAGAAGGCGGCGAGCGATTCGGCGACCTTCCCTGCATCGAGCCCAGGGTCCATCGCCGACCAGTACTCACCCAGCTTCCGTGACTCGGCGACGGGACTCCCGGCCAGTCCGCTGTCGTATATGACGGTTCCGCCGACGGTGTACAACCCCACGGATACGCCCAGCTCTTCCTCGAAATGCCGTGCCGTGGAAACCATCCCGTCCATCGACACGTCGATGCCCGCGACGCCGATCAGGTCCGCGCTCGACACCTCCATGACCCCTCCGCGGTAGACGGGGTAACTCATGGTGACGCACATGGTGTCGGTGCCATCGACGACGCGCATGACCGGCTCGCTCATGGTGAAATCGTTGGCCGCGACCGTGTCGGTGAACCAGGCGAGCCGATTGGAGTCGAAGCCCTCAGGGAAGCCGGTCCAGCGCTTGGAGAGCGCAGGACGGATGTCCCTGAAGGCGATGAAGGTCCCCAGCAGGTCCTCCTCGACGGATTCGCCGGCAGCGAAGTCCTGCCGCCAGTTTTCGTATTCCGGCAGCGCCGCCCACTCCGCTTCCTCGAAGGAATCCACCGAGACGTAGTACAGCTTGACCGTAGAGTACAGCCTTGCCTGGTCCTGCAGGTACTGCAGTTTCTCGGCGACCAGCTTCTCCATCTTGCCGGCTATGTAGTCCGCCCGGGGCTGCATGTCCAGCTGGGCGCGGTCGGCCAGCGTGCGCGCATCCTTGACCTGCAGCAGCACCGATATCGAGACGATGACCAGCAAGGGAACCAGGACATTGTACAGGAAGAGCTTGAGATCCAGTTTCATGGACTGCCTCCCTTTCCGGTCTTCGTGCCGAAAGTCCGCGACCGCTAGCTTTCCCTGCGCAGCACGGTGACGCAGTTGGTGACCGCGCTGCCTCCCACGTTGAGCGACACTCCCACCGTCGGCGCCTTGGCCGGGGCCTGGCCTGTCGGCCGGCCGATCAGCTGCCGGTACAGGAGCGCATGCATGGATACGCCGGTGGCCCCGACCGGATGGCCCTTGGCCTTGAGCCCGCCGGAGAGGTTGACGGAGACCCGGTCGTCGGGACCGAAGCGTCCGGCGACGTAGTCGTGCCCCGCCCGGCCGTCGGCCGACAGGCCCAGGGCTTCCGTGCAGAGCAGCTGGTTGATGGTGAAGCAGTCGTGCACCTCGGCTATGTCCAGGTCGGCGGCGGTGACGCCGGCTTCCGCGTAGGCCTGCCTGGCCGCTTCCTTGGCGGCGATCAGCTCGTGAAGGTTGGCGCGCTTGGACATGGGCAGGCGCTCGGCGGCGTGCCCGATCCCGGCGATTCGGACCGCGCGGCCGTTCTTGAGCGCCGGATGGCCGGGGCCGACGATGACCAGGGCAGCGGCGCCGTCGGTGACCAGCGAGCAGTCGTGCAGGCGCAGGGGGTCGGCTATCATGGGATTCTTTTCTTCCGGCAGGCCGAGTATGGCGTCCGCCGTCTCCAACCCCAGCTTGTCCGACGGTCCGCCCTTCCCGAAGTGGGCCAGGGGGTTCTGAAGGCCGTTGCGGTAGCAGAGGGCGGCGGCGCTGGCGAGCATGCGCGCGAACTCGTCCTTGCCGATCCGGTAGTGGTCGCGGTAGCCCTTGGCGTACTCCGCGAACAGGGCGGGGAAGGTCATGCCCATGGCGCCTTCCTCGGGCCAGTAGGAGCAGGTTGCCAGGGCATGGGTGACGCCCTTGGTGTCCAGGAGGTTCATCTTCTCAACGCCCAGCACCAGGGCCGCGTCGATGCGCCCGGATTCCACGGCGTACACCGCGTCGTACAGGGCCACGGAGCCCGACGCGCAGGCGTCCTCGCAGCGCGTCATGCGCTTGAAGCGCAGGCCGGCCGGGTCGATCTCGGCGGCGAAGGACGCGATGTGCTCCTGGTTGGCGAAGAGCCCGGGGGCGCAGGAGCCGACCCAGACGCCGCCGATGGCTGAGGCTTCCACTCCCGCGTCGGCCAGGGCCCCGCGCCCGGCCTCGAGCATGAGCTCGTACACGCCGGCCAGGTCCGTGACCTCGCCGGTCTCCCTGTTCTTCTTGACGAAGTTCCCGAATTTGGTGTTGTGCGCACCGACTATGCTGACTCGCGACATGGCATGTTCCTCTCGTTTCCGTTGATGGAGGGGCGCTCGCGCCCGCTCAGATGTAGCCCAGGCGCCGCGCCTGCGCCTTGAGCTCCTCGCGGAACTCCGGCGCGGCTATGTTGATCAGTTCCATGCTCCGTTCCCGGACCGTGCGGCCCCGCAGCCTGGCCACGCCGTGCTCGGTGACCACGTGGTCCACGAAACTGCGGTGCAGGGTTACGGCGCTCCCTTCCGGCAGGGTGGGGACGATGGTGCTGACCGCCCCGTCCTTGGCGGTCGCGTAGCAGGCGATGATGGACTTGCCCAGCCCGTCAAAGCCCGCGACCGCCCCCTGGGCGGTATCCGACTGCCCGCCGGTCCCCGAGTACTGGGAGCTGCCTATGGACTCGCTGGCCACCTGGCCGGTGAAGTCCACCATCAGGCAGGTGTTGATGGAGACCATGCGCGAGTTCTGCGCCACCACCGCGGGATCGTTCACCCAGCGGCCGCGCTGAAAATCCACGGCCACGTTGTCGTCCAGCCAGTCGTAGAGCCGGCGCGAGCCCATGGCGAAGGTGGCCACGAACTTGTCCTTCCTCAGGGCCTTGCGGCGGTTGGTGATGACTCCCGCCTCGTACAGCTCCATCATGGAGTCCACGAACATCTCCGTGTGCACGCCCAGGTCCTTCTTGTCCCTGAGGGCGAGCGCCGCGGCGTTCGGGATGCCGCCTATGCCCAGCTGGATGGTCGAGCCGTCCTCCACGAGGCCGGCCACGTGCCCGCCGATGAGAAGGTCGACGGGTCCCGGCTGGGGGGCGGGCAGGCTGGGCACTTCCTGGTCGTGCTCCACGAAGTACGTGGCCTGCGTCACGTGGACGTGAGTGTCGCCGAAGGTGCGCGGCAGCCTGGGGTTGACCTCCAGGATGACGAAGCGCGCGTGCTCCAGGATGTCCTTCTCGTAGGTGATCCCCAGCGAGAGGCTGACGAAGCCGTTGCGGTCCGGCGGGGTGCAGGTGCCTATGAACACTTCCGGCGGGCGCGCGTGCAGGCGGTCCGTGGCGGCGCGGTGCAGCATGTTGGGCACGAAGGTGACGGTGCCCGCGCCCGCCTTGAGCGCCGCGCGCGAGCCGGGCGCGTGGAACCAGCTGGCCAGCTCGAAGTGGCCCTTCATCTCCGGCTTCATGTAGAAGTCGTAGGGCTTGAGGGTGAGCACGGAGAACACACGCACGTCGCGCACCGCCGGCGCCAGGGTGTGCAGCCTGGCCATGGTGCCCTGCGGCTCGCTGGCGCACTGGCCGACCACCACGTCGAACCCGCTCCCGATGCAGCGGATGGCCTCGTCGATGGAGCGAAGCCGTGACTTGTACTCGTCATCCCATCTGGACATGTCGACTCCTCAATAGACGAACAGGTTTGCGCCGACCGCGAAGCCGGCGCCGGATGCGCAGAAGACCACCGGGTCGCCGCGCCGGACGCGACCTTCCTTGACGGCGTGGTGGAAGGCCATGGGCACGCAGGCGGAGCCGGTGTACCCGTAGCGGTCCATGACCGTGGGCGCGAGCTCGCGCGGGCGGCCGAGGGCGTCCATCACGTCGTGGATCACGGAGCGGTTGATCTGGGTCAGCACGAAGGATTTCACGGCATCGAGGGGCAGGCCCCCCTTGTCGCAGAGCGCGCGGACGATGGGCGGCCAGAGCTTGAGGTTGCGGTCGCCCGGCAGCCTCTGCAGGAGCTCCAGGCCCCAGGCGCCGGAGTCCAGGAGCTCGCGGGTGACCGGCTTGCGGGCGCCGCCTGCGTACACGCCAACGTAGTCCCACTGGGTGCCGTCGGCCACCAGCTTGCCGGTGACGTAGCCGGAGGGGTCCGTGTCCGGGGCGCGCTCCAGCACGACGGCGCCGGCGCCGTCGGCGAAGATGGACCAGCCGAAGGCGTCGCCCGGGCGGATGAAGGCAGGCATGTTGTACACGCCGACGACCAGGGCGTAGCGCAGCGAATCGTCGCCCGCCAGCATGCGCGCCGCCGCCTCGTACGCGGTGACGAATCCCGCGCAGGACGCGCCAACGTCGAAGGCGCCGGCGTCGCGCTGCCCGCCCTGGATGCGGCCCTGGAGCAGTATGGCGGTGGCCGGGCTGATGTACTCCGGGGTGTCCGTGCCGACCACGAACAGCCCGATGTCGTCCGCGGCTATGCCGGCGTCCGCGATCGCGGCGCGCGCGGCCCGCTCCGCGAAGTCAGCGGCGGTCTCGTCCAGCCCGCGGAGCCGGGCGATGTGCCTGGCCTTGATGCCTATCCTGGATTCCAGCTTTTCGGCGTCGAAGTCCACGCCGGCCAGCTCCTTGAGTTCCCCGTTGCCTATGGGCTCGCCGGGCGCGTACAACCCGGTCCCGATGATCTTGGCTTTCGCCATCGCCGTTCCTCCCGCTCTCCCGCCGC
Source organism: Spirochaetota bacterium (assembly GCA_022709445.1). GTDB lineage: Bacteria > Spirochaetota > Spirochaetia > Treponematales > UBA12059 > JAKLIU01. The sequence goes on from JAKLIU010000053.1 coordinate 5,983, forward strand.
TCAGCCGACGCGTTGTACGGCGCGCTCCGCGGATCCGGGGATTCCGCCGGACAGGCACGCGCCGATGCCTTCCACGAGCGCGCGCGCGTTGCGCGGCGACACGTCGAACACCATCTCGATGCCGTAATAGTGGGCGATGCCCAGCAGGAACTCGATCGCCGTGTCCTCGTAGAGAGGGTCGGCGGCGAGGGCCGCCGGATCCAGCCCGTTGCCCGGGGTGCGGCGGTACCCCTGCTCGAACGCGGCGTAGTACTCCCGCACCTTGGCCGGGGCGATGAACTCGCCCTCGCGGACGATGTTGTAGCACCACTTGTCCAGCGACAGGAACACGCCGAACAGGAAGATGCCCTGCATCTCGCGTTCCAGCCGGTTGAGCCCCGGCGACAGGTGCGAGCTGATGAAATGCCTGATCTCCCGCCCGGCCGACTCGATCAGTTCCGCGAAGAAGGCGTCCTTGCCGGTGAAGTACTTGTAGAAGGCGCCAACCGACAGGCTGGCCGCGTCCGTGATCTCGTGGATGTTCACCTCGTGGTAGCCCCGTTCGCCGAACAGGCGCTTGCCGGCCCGGAGCAGGGACTCCCGGGTGCCCTCGCGCAGGGGCACGGTGGGCGGGTTGACGGTGATGCCGAACACCTTGTCCGCATCCCAGTCCAGGCCGCGGAACAGGCCGCGCGTGACGATGTCGTTGAGGGCCCGCTTGGAGACCCGCGCCCCGTGGAGGGCGGCCCGCACCGAGCAGAAGCGTATGCCGCCGACGGCGAACAGGTACTCGGCCATGTCCACCTGCCTGCCTATGGCCTTGGCCAGGGTGCGCCGGTACTGGTCGGTCAGCTTGAGCTCGAACTCGAAGAAGCGGTACTGGCCTTCCCTGAAGACCGTGATGCGCTCGGGGTTGGCCGCCGAGTAATCCATCAGGAGGGAGGCCATGCTGGCCAGTCGCTCCTCCGGAGTGTCGCCGGCCACCGCTTCCAGCGCGGTTCCTATGCGCGCGTTCACGTCCTCCAGGATGCGGCGCATCACGGATTCCTTGTTGGGAAAGTATCTATAGAAGATTCCGTTGGAGAGGCCGGCCCCGCGGCAGATCTCGGCCACGGACACCGACGAGTACCAGCGCTCCGCGAACAGGGCGATGGCGGCGGTGACCAATCGTTCCGCGGTTTCATTGTACTCTGCGTACTGTTCCTGCATCCCGTTGCTCCTGTGTTGCCGTGCCATCTGCGGTCAGGTGAGAGGTGAATCGCTGATACCGGGGATTATAGGGCGAGAATTTGACTTGCGCAAGCAAAGAATTAGAAAGAAAAGAAAAAACCAGTGTATCCGACGAAATGATATTAAAATATGCTTGACAGATCAGAAAACCCGGCTATTACTAACATGAGAGGCGATTCACCGCTTCAATCAATGACGAGGACTGCAATGCACATAGGCATCCTGGGGCTGGGCACCTACATACCATCGCGTTACATGAGCGCGGCCGAACTGTCCGCGGCCAGCGGGGTCCCCGAGGACGTCATCGCCCTCAAGTTCGGCGTCAAGCGCAAGCCGGTGGCGGGTCCGGAGGACAGCACCGCCATCATGGGGGTCAAGGCGTCCAGGGTGGCGCTGGATCGCGCCGGCGTGAACGCGGCTGACATAGACCTGGTGCTCTGGTGCGGGGCCCAGCACAAGGACTACGAATGCTGGCTGGCCGGCCTGTTCGTGGCCAACGAACTGGGCGCTTCCCGGGCCTGGAGCTTCGACATGGAGGCCATGTGCGGTTCCATGATGGCCGCCCTGGACGTGGCCAAGAGCCTGATGCTGGCGCGGGAGGACCTGAAAACCGTGCTCCTGGTGTCGGGCTACCGCAACAACGACCTGATAGACCTGGCCGAGCCCAGCACCCGCTTCATGCTGGATATAGGCTCCGGTGGTTCGGCTATCGTGCTGGGCAAGGACGCCGGACGGAACGAGCTCCTGGGTTCGGCCTTCAAGGGCGACGGCTCGCTGAGCCTGGACTGCGTGGTGGACCGCGGCACGGGGAAATTCGTCGTCCCGGACGAGCCGACCTTCAAGGCCAAGCTGAACGAGAAGACCCTGCCCAATTTCTACGCGGTGATCGACCGTTCGCTGGAACTCTCCGGCGGGCTGGGACGCCGCGACATCGGCTACCTGGCGGTGCTGCATTTCAAGAAGAGCGCGCACGACGCGATCCTGGCCGAGCTGGGCTTGGACGCCTCGCGGACCACCTACCTGGACGAGTACGGGCATGTGGGGCAGAACGACCAGGTGCTGTCCATGGAACTGGCCCTCGAGTCCGGCAGGCTCAGGGACGGGGACAACGTGGTCATGGTGGGCGCCGGTTTGGGATTCGTGTGGGCTGCGAGCGTGGTGCGCTGGGGACGCGTCACGCTCGCGTGACGGGGTCACCAGAAGGTGACGGGGTCACGCAAGCGTGACGGGGTCACCAGAAGGTGACGAGGGATCGATCAAGAAACGGGGCGGCACGGGAGCCCCTCACAGGAGAAGAAGATGGAACGGATGAAGGGCAAGGTGTGCGTCGTCACCGGCGGCGCGCGCGGCATAGGCAGGGGCATCGTGGAGGCGTTCGCGCGCGAGGGCGCCCTGCGCGTCTGGGCGCTGGACATGAACGACGCTGAGTTTCCCGCGCTGGAGAAGGCCTGGCCGGCGGTCAAGGGCGCCGTGGTCAACGTGACGGACGCCGCCGCGGTGGAGGCCTTCACGGCGAAGGCAAAGGCGGAACACGGGCGCATCGACGCGCTGGTGAACAACGCCGGCATCACCAAGGACGCGCTCATCCAGAAGATGAGCGAATCCGACTGGGACGCGGTCATCGCGGTGAACCTCAAGGGGCCCTTCCTGATGACCAAGGCCATCGCGCCGGTGATGATGGAGGGCGGCTCGGGCTCCATCGTGTCCATCTCCAGCATCGTGGGACTGGACGGCAACATAGGCCAGACCAACTACGCGGCGACCAAGGGCGGCATCGTGGCCATGACCAAGGGCTGGGCCCGCGAGTTCTCGCGCAAGGGCGCAAAGATACGCGCCAACTGCGTGTCGCCGGGCTACACCCGCACGCCCATGATAGAGACCGTGCCGGAGAAGGTGCTTGAGCCCATCATCGCCAGGACCCCGCTCGGGCGCCTGGCGGAGATTGAGGACATCGTGAACGGCGTCCTGTACCTTTCCTGCGACGAGGGATGTTTCGTCAACGGGCAGGTGCTGCGCATCGACGGCGGACTGACCCTGTAGGGGCCGACGGACAAGGGACTGCCGGCAGGGGCGGACTCCGGTCCGCCGCAGCCGTGATTCGATATTCGGACGCCTGGGCGCCCGTCATGTTCAAGGAGGACTGTAATGAAGAAAGCGCTAGCGATCATCGCGATCGTCCTGCTCGCCATCCCGGCCTTCGCCCAGAGCGGCGAGCCCATCAAGATCGGCGGCGTCTGGACGCTCGCGGACATCACCGGCAAGCAGGGCAGCATGGCGGCCCAGCAGGCCGTGGACGAGATCAACAAGGCCGGCGGCGTGCTCGGCAGGCCGCTCGTGCTCATCGTCATCGACGACGAGGGCAAGCCGGACAAGGGCGCCGCCGCGGTCGAGAAGCTCGTCACCGTGGACAAGGTGGACCTGATCATAGGCGGCATGTCCTCCGGCGTGGAGCTGGGCAAGGTCCCGACCTTCAAGAAATACGGCAAGGTGGTCATCTCCACCGGCGCCGCGTCCTACAAGGTCGAGGAAGCCCTGGGCGCCGACTCCGGCTGGTACTTCCACCTGCATCCCTGGGACTACAACCAGGGCGAGAGCTACGCGGAAGGCTGGGCGGCCATCCAGAAGCAGTATCCCAAGATCAAGATCAAGAAGCTCTTCCTGGCCTACGAGGAAGGCGCCTTCGGCAAGTCCTCCTGGGACGCCACCAAGCTGCTCTTCGGGTCCTCGGGCTACGTGATCGACGGCATGTCCTTCAAGAGCGCGGCCC
>JAKLIU010000054.1 GCA_022709445.1 Spirochaetota bacterium
GATGTCCAGCACCGGCACGAAGCCGGTCCAGCCCGGCAGGACGGCCCGCAGCCCCTCGTTAGCCGGGGAGGCGGGGTTGTCGATGTCCACCTTGACCGCGTCGAACTTCTCCGGCTCCATCCCGTTGACCAGGATGACCGCGGAACCGGGACGGTCGTTCTCTATGGAGTGCAGCAGCCTGCCGCCGTCGCGGCTCCAGCCGCACACGACCACGTGTCCCTTGGCCTTGATGTCTTGCAAGCCCTTGCCCTCCATGATCCGTCTCTCCACGAACAGCGACGCCACGGTGCCGGAAACCATGGCGGTGATGACGATGCCGCTCAGGATGAGGCCCATGCCCAGGAGCCTGCCGGCGTCGGTCACCGGGTAGGTGTCCCCGTAGCCGACCGTCCCGATGGTGACGACCGCCCACCAGATGGCGTCGAAGAGGCGCCTGAACATCCCGTCGCCGGAATCGCGCTCGGCGAGCCAGGCGAGCCCGCCGAAGAGCGCCACCGCGGCCGCGAAGATCGCGCCCAGCGAGGCCAATCCCGAGCCGCGGATGGAAACCGCCAGGCGCCTGAGGCGCGCGCCGGCCGAACCCGTCACCGCCCTGCCGCGGCTCTCGGCCGCCTCCATCACGCGCTTCTTGCCCATCGGTCCCCCGCTTTCCCATATCGGCATGGCCGGCCCCGTCTATGAGGGCAGTCGCTCGAGCCCGCGGCCCGGTCGGGCGCCGCCGTGCGGGCCTTGCGGAAAGCGGGCTGCGCGGATAGCCTCCATCAAATGGACCATACCCTGCCCGACCAGCCCTTCGCTCCCTTCCACGAGCCGTTCCCCGTTGCCGAGACCCCCCGATGGACGGTGGTTGCCAAGCCTGCCGGCATGCATTGCGCGGGCCTCGGCGGGGAGCCCGGGGGTACCCTCGTCGAGTGGGTGTTCGAGCGCTACCCGGAATGCGCCGCCGTGGCCGGCCGGGGCCGGGGCGAAGGCGGGCTCATGCACCGGCTGGACCGCGACACGTCCGGCCTGGTCCTGTTCGCCCGCGACGGGAGCGCCTGGGAAGCGCTGACGGCCTCAGCCGCGGCGGGCCTGTTTTCCAAGCGCTACTGGGCCCTGGGGCTTCCCGGCGACGGGGGGCTGGCCGGTTCCCGGCCGCCCCTGCGCGAGCCGCCGGGAGCGGACCCGACTGCGTGGAGGGCCGCCCTCAGGAGGGGAGAAACGGAAACGCTGGCAGCCGTCCTCTCCGGGCGCATGCTCGCGTCGCGCTTCCGGCCCTACGGCCCCGGGGCGGCCCGCGTCGCCTGCGCGTCCCCGGAGGACCCGGTGGCGCTGCGCGGCGCCCAGGGCTCGGGCAAGGCCTGGAGCGCGGATACCTACCGGAGCGAGTTCCTGGCGGCCGAAGCCCGCGACGGCGGGGTGCTCGCGGAAGTGGGGCTGACGCGCGGCTTCAGGCACCAGGTGCGGGCCCACCTGTCCTGGCTGGGGCTCGCCCTCGCCGGGGACGCGCTGTACGGGGAGCGGGAAGACGGGCCGGACGGGGCTCCCCCGGCCGGAGCCTGCCTGTCGCTCAGGGCCTGCTCGCTCAGCTTCCCCGATCCGGACGGGGGAGGGACGGTGTCCGTCAGCTTCCCGGCCTCGCTTGCCAATACCGCCGACTGAAGGTAGGATTGAACACCATGGGTGAAACCTCCGCCTTCGAGACGCTCGTACTCGAGTTGAACGCCGACGAGCGCAACGCGCTGCTGGACCGGCTCACGCGGGCCAGCTCCGTGTCGCGCGAGCCGCTGTCGCCCGCCACGGACGCCCCCGCGGAACAGTCCGACTACGCCGCGCTCTATTCGGGGCTCGGTTTCTTCCTCAAGATCTTCATCGCGCTCAAGAGCATGGTCACCGGCGTTTCCAGGGAGACCCTGGTCAAGGAGCGCGTGGTCAGGAAGGTCGGGCACGGCGTCGAGTCGGCCTATCCCGGCCTCTACGATTCCAGGCGCAAGGTCCTCCTGGAACCCTTCAGGCGCGAGCTGGCCTCGCTGCGCGGCGCGTCCCGCTATTTCTACGAACTCCTGGACCGCACCCTGGAGAAGAGCCGCGCGCCGTTCTTCGCCTTCCTGGGCTCGCTCCAGTTCGAACGGGTGCACGAGGAGCTGTCCACGGACGCCGACCCCTTCGTCTTCGCCGAGCGCAACGCCCTGGCCGGCGACGCGGACGTGCGCACCGCGGTGAACGCCGCCTTCGAGTCAGCCTTGGCGCACATCGACGAGGACAGCCGCCGGGCCATGCTGCGGGACGTGCGGAACCTCCACGCGCTCAAGAAGCTGTCCGGTTTCCTGTTCGACCGCCTCATCGGCGGCTACCAGGGTTCGCAGTCCGGCCGCAAGGAGCTCTCGCTCTACGCCGTGTCGGAGCAGATGGACGAGCTGTCCACCATCCTGGCCTCCCTCGACCCGCCTTCGCCCAAGCTGATGGAAGCCATACTGGCCTTCTCCATGGGCGAGGACCTGGGCTCGACCGATTTCGACCTGGAGGAGGCCGTCGCGCGGGAGCTGGCCGCCGCCGAGAAGGCCCTGGGCGTGATCCGGGCCTTCAACGCCACCGTCCCCATGGCCGCGCTGGTGCGGCTGGCCTTCGACGATCCCAACCGTCCCGTCGGCAGGATGGCGGGGGGCGAGGATTGGTTCGCCCTGTTCAAGGCCTACTGGAAGGAGCGCATCGACCGCAGGTTCCAGCGCTGGTCGGCGGAGCGCAGGGTGGCCCAGCTGGAGGCCGAGGTGAGGCTCCTGGTGGGCGCGAACCCGCCCAGCATGCTGGAGTACGTTTCCCAGGCCGGGGCCGAGAACGTGCCGCCGGTGCGCTTCGCCCTCGCGCTCAGGCTCCTGGAGGCCTTCTACCAGCAGGTGTTCCTGCGGGACATCAACCGGGTGCTCAAGGTGGTGCTCCTGGAGGGCGAGTTCTACAAGCGCGACAACCGCGTGGACTTCACCGATTCCTACAACGCGATTCTCCAGACCGGCGACGCGCTCAAGCTCCTGGACCGCCGCGTCAGCCCGGACGGGGAGCTCGGCGCGGCCTGGCACTACGCCAAGACCGAGCTCATCCCCCTGCAGATCAAGAAGCGCAAGGTGGAGTCAGCGGTGCTGGCGGCCGACACGGAGGCCGAGGCCATCATACGCAAGGCCACGGACGCCATGTCCCGCATGCAGCTGATCATCCGGGGCATCCTGGCGGGCGAGGCGAGGGGCCGTTACGATTCCCTTTCCAACCTGTCCAGGATGGAAGGCAAGGCCAACAAGGACTTCCTCAAGGCCCTGGAGCAGGCCAAGGACAAGTTCGAGAAGGCGGTCTACCTCCTGGGCGAGCTGTCCCGCGCCGCCCTGAGCGCCAACGACCAGGTGTAGGCCGTGGTTCCCCGCTCCTGTTCCGTGTTCGAGCGCGCCTCCCCGGAGGATGCGCGGCTCGAACTGGACCTGCCGGGAGGGCATGCTCGGGCCCCGCGGGCCTTCCTGAGCCCCCGATCCGCCGGGGACATGGCGTACCGCCCGGGAGCGGGCAACCCCCTGCGCGATGCATGGCTGTCCTCCGCCGGCTTCGATCCGGGCTCGATGCTCGCGGTCATCCTGGCCCATTCCCGGCGCGTCGAGTGCGTCCGGAGTCCCGGGGAACTGGCCGGGGTGGAATCCGACGGCATCGTCACGGACAATCCGGGGGCCTGCGCCGTGGTCACCGTGGCCGACTGCATGCCCATCTTCCTCTTCGACCCGGATTCCGGAGCCTTCGAGGTCCTGCACTCCGGATGGAAGGGCACCGGCATCCTGTCGACGGCGGTGGCCCTGATGGCGGAGCGCTTCGGTTCGCGGCCCGGCCGGCTGTCGGTCTGCCTGGGACCGGCCATCGGGCCATGCTGCTACCCGGTGCCGGAGGAACGGGCCCGGGCCTTCGCCGCCGAGTTCGGCGACGCCGCCGTGTCCCGGGAAGGAGGCCTCCCCCGGCTGGACCTCCGCGCGGCCAACCTGGCGCTGGCCGAGTCCCTGGGCATCGCAACGCTTTCCGCGGCCGCCGAGTGCACCGCTTGCGAACCGCGCCTCGGGTCGTATCGCCGGCAGGGCGCCGGTTGTTTCACCCGCATGGCCGCGGCGATAGGATACCCCTCGACATGAAACGATCCATCCCGCTCGCCTGGCTCGCGCTGATCCTCGCATCCCCCGCCCCGGCCCAGGACTCCGGTCTGACCGATGCATCCGGCGCCCTCCTGCCATTCACCCCGCCTTCCGGCAGGATCGTGGTATCCGAGCGCTCCGATTTCTCCAAGTACGCGAACGGAGCCTACCTGGGGCACGTCTACCGCGAGGCCAGGCTGGAGCTGGAACGGGAGAGCCTGCCCGACGGCTCGGCGCGCTACCGGGGCGAGGCCCTGGTGCTGGAAGAGACCATGCACGACCTGCGCAGCGCGGCGCGCCGCATCGACGGGGCGGTGCCGGTGGAGTTCGTGCAGCCGGTCTCCGGCGCGCTCAGGTTCACCGAGGACAACGGGTACCCCATACTGCGCGGCGTGCCCGCCTCTCCCCCGGCCGCGGCCAGGGTCGGTGCGCGCTGGATGGCCGAGGCATCGGTGGTGGTGCGCCCGGACCCGGCCGCGCCAGCCACGCGCATCCCGGTGCTGGTCGAGTACGAATTCCTGGGGGCATCGACCTGGGAGGGAAGGCCTGCCCTGGCCATCAGGGGGCGCTACGCCATACGCTACCGGGGCGGCGACCGGGCCGGCGACCCATCCATGACCGGGGCGAGCGGGACGCGGACCGCGGACATCCTGATAGACCCGGTCGACGGCTCCACGCTCTTCATACGGGAGAGCGTGGACGAGACCTTCACTTATGCAGGGGGCAGGAGCATACGGCTCAAGGGTTTCATCCTGCATTTCCACAAGGGCAGCCTGCCCGGCGACCGTGACGCGGTGGCGACCCTGCTCGGCGGGACCGCCGGCACGGGAAGCCCGGCGGCGACCGGTTCAATGCCGTCCGGCGCGGCGCCGGGAGGCGCGGCCCAGGGATCTCCCACGGCCGGCGGATCAGCCTCCGTCGGGGTAACAACGGCTCCGGGCACGACGACTCCGGGCACGACGACTCCGGGCACGACGGCCGGCCAGCCTCCGGGCACGGCGACTGTCCCCGGCCCGGCGGGTTCGTCCCCCGGCCCGGCCGCTCCCTACGAGCTGGCCCGGAGCGATCGCGGCGTGGTGCTCCTGCTCTACGACCTGCGCTTCGAGGCGGACAGCGACCGGCTCCTCCCGGGGGAAGCCTCCCGACTGGACGCCATCGCCGCGGCCCTCGCCCGCATACCGGACCGCAGCTTCCTGGTGGAGGGCCACGCGGCCGACCTGGGGAAGCCCGCCGGCCAGTACCAGCTCTCCGAGGCCCGCGCCAAGCGCATCGTGGACGAGCTGGTGGCCCGCGGCCTGCCCGCCCCGCGCTTCCGCTGGCGGGGCCTGGGCGCCGACAGCCCCATAGCGCCCAACGACACCGAGCAGGGGCGGGCCCGCAACCGGCGCGTGGAGATCACCGTCCTGGACTGAGCGGAACGACTCCGCTTGCGCCTTTCCCGTGCGCGGCGTTAGAGTGTCGCCATGAAGCTACGAGAGTACACGCGCCGGTACGCCCTGTCGGGCGCGGGTGCAGCCAACCTGGCCGTCGCGGCGGTCGCCGGCGCCGTCCTGTGGATGTCCGCGAGCCCGGCCGCCGGAATTCTCGCGGCGGTCGGAGCCTACGCGGTCATCTTCGTCCTGGCCCTGGCGACCGGGATCGGCCCGAAGGCGGCCGCGGCCGAGGCGGGACGCAGGGCCGCGCTGGCCGGCAGGGAGCGCCTGGAGGCGGCCCGAAAGGACGCCCTCAGGCTCGCCGCCCTGCGGGTGCCCGATCCGGGGATCAAGTCCCTCGTCGAGCTGGCCGGGCTCAAGGCAGGCTCCTACCTGGCCGCCTGCGCCCGCTCCGGATCGCGCGATCCACGGGCCGAGGCCGCGATCGCCGACTGCCTGGAGCTGGCCGACGCCTGGCTCAAGGAACTGGACGACTCCGCGGTGGAGCGTCGCTTCCGCCTGCCCGACGACGACCCCTTCGCCGACGGCAGGGAGCGCGTGGCGGCCGGTCTCAGGGACCGCGTCGCGATCCTGGACAAGGCCGCCCTCGACCTGGACGGGGGCCTCGGGCGCGAAGACCGCGTTTCCATCAAGGAGCAGCTATGAACCGAGTCCCGCACGCCGTCCTTGCGTTCTTCGTCGTCCTGTCCATTTCGATTTTTGCGCCCGTTTCCCTCGCGGCGCTCACCGCGGACCATGTCTCCGCCGAGATCACGGTGTTCCTCAGGCCCGACGGCAAGGCGGAGATATGGTACCGGTCGGAATGGAACGTCACCGGCGGCACCATGAGCGGTTTCTACTTCGAGGGCGAGGCCTTCAGCCCGGCCTGGAACATGGAGCGCTGCTACGCCGACCTTCCGGGCAACATCCGTCAGGCCCTGCGCATCGACGACCTGGGCGGCGGCAAGTACGACGTGATCCTGGCGGATCGCAAGCGCTTCTCCGGCCGCGCCTGGTACAACCTCAACTACGCCGGGGATTTCGCGGCGGCCGGCCTCCTGGGCGCCACCACCGGGACGGACGGCAGGGCGCTGGTCTACTTCGACTGGGGCCCCGTGCAGTGGGACGAGGGCCTGGAGTACCGGGCCGTCCGCCTGGTGCTGCCCGTGCGCGTTTCCGGCGAGAAGCTCACGGACGCCGAGCGGGCTTCCATCCCCATGCTCACCGAGGAGCACGTGAACGCGGAGAACCGCATCGACTACTACGGCTCGGCGGGGGAGGACGGGGCCTGGTACCTGACCGTGCTCTTCTACCAGGAGGACGTGCCCGCCTACGGCAGGCAGCTCCTGGAACTCTACTTCCCCGCCGACTGGCTGGGTCTGGGCGCGGACCTGGGCGAGGTCGCCGCGTCCGGCGCGGGCGTCGGCCTCAACTCCCCGCCGGACTGGGACAACGAGGATGCGTCCTACGACGATTCCTGGGCCTACTCCGAACCCGGTGATCCGGAACTGGCCACCGTCGGCGGCTTCTGGCGCCGGAACCCCCTGGCGGCGGTCCCGGTCTTCGCCGCGATCATCGCCGCGGCACTCTTCCTGTACCTGCGCCGGGCGCGCACCCACGCTTCCAAGGTTGCTCTGGTGACCGGCATCGCCTGGGCCGGCGATTCCTGGACCCCGCCCAAGCTCTTCGCCGGGACCTTCCAGGTGCCGGGCAAGGTGGCCGAGGACCTGCATCCGGTGGAGGCGGCCCTGGTGCTCGAGCTGCCCCTGCCGCGCGTGGCGGCCATCATGCTTGAGGGACTGCGGGCCCAGGGCATCCTGGAGATCGAGCGCGAGGATCCGCTCAAGGTCCGCTTCCTGTCCGCGGTCGCGGCCAGCCACGAGCACGAAGAACGCTTCCTGGCCGCCTTCGACGCGAACGGGGAAGTGCTGCCCGGCCTCATGGCGGATTTCTTCGAGGAGACCATCAAGCGCCTGCAGGAGAAGATCTGGGACTGCGACCTGGAGGCCACCCGGGCGTTCTACCGGAAGAAGATCCTGGAGACCGCCGAGGCCGAGCGGGAGATGGAGGGCTGGACCGATGAGCGCCGCCGCAGCTACTACGGCGCCCACCCGTACTGGTGGTACTGGCACGGCTGTTCGGTGGTCCATTCGCGGCCGGAGTACCTGTCCCGCGTGGGCCTTCCCGAGGGCATGTCCGCCGGCTACGCCGACTTCATGCGCTCGGCGGTCTGCTACTCCGGCTGCTTCACGCCGGCGCACGCCGGCACGGTGGACGCCTGCCACTCGGCCTGCCACAACGCCTGCCACGACGCCTGCCACGACGCCTGCCACTCGGCCTGCCACAGCGCCTGCCACAGCGCCTGCCATTCAGCCTGCGTGTCCGGGGGAGCGCATTGAACCTGGACTGGGTGCGCGGGTTCTGGGAAGCCCTGTCGCCCTACGCCTACGCGCGCGAGGAGGACCAGGTGGTCATACTCCCGCCCAACCTGGTGTACAAGACCAACGCCACCGGCGTGGGCCTGATCAAGTACCTGGAGTCCGGCGGGCGCTTCGAGGATCTCCCCGGCTTCACGGAGGAGCGCGCCGCCCAGACCGCGGAGTTCTTCCTCTCGCTCAAGCGGGCGTACGAGGGCGCGCCCATGGCGCTCGAGCGGGTGCCGTACGACTTCTCCTTCACCAGGCTCCCGGTGCTGGGCGAGATAGCGCTCACCTACCGCTGCAACAACGCATGCCGCTTCTGCTACGCCGGCTGCAACGACGAGGCGGGAGCCGGGGCCTGCGCCGCGCCGGCCGGCCTGTCCGGCGACGAACTGGACACGGCGGGCTTCAAGCGCGTCATCGACATCTTCAAGCGCGAGGCCAAGATACCCTTCTTCTCCTTCACCGGCGGCGAGCCCCTGATCAGGGACGACGTGGAGGAGCTGGCCGCCTACGCCGTCTCGCTGGGGCTGCGCGTCAACCTGGTGACCAACGGGACCCTTGCCAGCCCGGAACGCGCCCGTTCGCTCTTCGCCTCCGGCATACATACGGCCCAGGTGAGCCTCGAGGCCCCGGATGCGGAACTCCACGACCGCCTGACCGGCGCGTCCGGCGCGTTCGGGCGCACCGTGGCCGGGATTGCCGCGCTGCGTTCCGCCGGCCTGTCCGTCCAGACAAACTCCACCCTGACCCGGGCCAACCGCGACGCTCTGCCCGGCTTGCCCGCCTTCGTGGCCGGCCTGGGCGTCAGGCGCATGTCCATGAACCTGTTCATTCCCTCCGGCTCCGGGACAAACGCCCGGGACCTGTACTTTCCCTACGCGGAGACGGGCGCCTTCGTGGACGAGGCGCGCAGGCGCGCGAAACTCGCGGGCGTGGATTTCTTCTGGTACTCCCCGACGCCGCTCTGCCTGTACAATCCCATCTCGCGCGGCCTGGGGAACAAGAGCTGCGCCGCCTGCGACGGCCTCGTGTCCGTGTCGCCGTCCGGGGACCTGCTGCCCTGCTCGTCCTGGCCCGAGCCGGTGGGCAACCTCCTGCGCGACGGGTTCGGGCCGGTGTGGTTTTCCGGCAAGGCGGCCTTCTACAAGGAAAAGAAGTACGCGCCGGAAGCCTGCGTGTCCTGTTCGAAATTCACCGCCTGCCAGGCGGCCTGCCCCCTGTACTGGAAGCAGGTCGGCTGCGCCGAGATAGAGGGACGCGCGACGACGGCCCCCAAGGACGAGGAGTAAGCGATGGACGTTTCGTTCCGGTTCTTCAAGCTGGCCTTGGCTCCCCGCCTGGTGTTCGCCGGCGCTCTCTACGCCCTGGCCGCGCTGGCCCAGGTCTCGCTCTCGGCCGCCGCGCCCGGCTTCCTCCTGGTGATTCCCGCCTGGTTCTTCCTGGCCATCAAGGGCGCGAGCAACAAGCCCAGGGACAAGGGCCTGGAGGAGTGGAGGGCCGTCTCCAACGAGGAGATCACCCGCATAGCCGACGGCATCAGGCAGTCGAAGAAGCTCCGGGCCAAGGTGGGCGGGCCGGTCGCCCTGGGCGTGCTCTTCTTGGTGGCGATGGCCGTGGCGAGCGTGGCGAGCGCCTTCAGCAACCCGAACCTGTCCCTGGCCTTCCTGGACCTGGCCCTGTTCTCGGTGCCCGGGCTCTTCTTCGGGCGCATCACCGTGCACCTGCCCGTGGACATGGACCGCAAGCTGCCATGCTTCCTGGCCATCATGGACGCTCCCCGTCCAGCGGGCTGGGTGCTGACTCCCTACCTGCGCTTCGATAAGGACGAGGAGGACCGCGACGTTCCCGAGGACATGCGCTTCATGCTGGAACCCCGGCGCAAGCCCGC